>RSAS01000432.1 GCA_003934145.1 Candidatus Viridilinea halotolerans
CGAGCAAGACCGTACGCCACACCCCAGCGCAACCAATTAAGATGCAATTGCCCTATTTCGCCATATGCTACATTGATCATTGCCGTGGGCGTACCATTGACATGCATGACTATCGATTCAGGTAGGCTGGAAGCATCTGAACGATCCCTAATCCGATCGGGGGTAATCTGCATCTGCATCCGACGTGCTTGGCTCGTATAGACCCAGAAGTGGACAGGAAAATTTAGTGTGCGTTGATCGTATTCGCTAGGTGATAATCGATGAGCATACCTCGCACGCCAATTATGCGGAAGCAAAAGTATCCAATCATGCTCCCCAGTAAAGTCGGCTGAAGCAAACTCTTGCTGAACATAGATAATTTCATCGGCGAAGATGAAGGCTTGCCATGATGGTTCTTCCAACAACGCGAGCATGGTAGGATCAAAGGATGGCGAGGTGAGCAGGTTACTATCAATCGCCACGACGGCGGGTTGATGCCGTGCGAGATCGGCTGCAAGATCAACATGCATCCCTTGATTCAATGGGTAGACAACGCGACACGTTGGGCAGAGATAGGCTATGTACGCGGGAATAGCGCCACCATAGACCGTATAAGCGCCTTGTGGAAGAATGGCGTTGAGCGCGTTGAGCTTGGGAATCAAAGTTTGTGCTGGTAGATAACTGGCGAGAAAAGGCCGTGGTTGAGTCAAAAGAAGAGCAACTAATAAGGCGAAAGCCAGGGGAACAAACCACGCCTCGCTACGCGCTAGCACTCTTGCTAGAGGTATTTGCTCAGATTGCCTTAGTGATCGCATGGCAGCAAGCCCCCACACACCCAAACCATAGAACATAAAGGGCATAAGGATCATAAGGTACTGAGCAAACCGCAGGTTAATCAAGATGTTGGGAAGAATGGTGAGGGGGGCAATTAGGGCAAGGATGGTTAAATCGCCTATTGGATAACCCAAGATCTGCTTGGCTTGATGCCACGTCTGAGTAGGATTGATCAGCCAAGCAAGACCAAAGAGCATGGCGCTTGGCAAGAGAACCCCATACAAGATCGGGGTACGTAGCAGAGCAACGGGCAAGAGAAATTGCACCAATGCTTGTGGTAGCGCAGCAAGATTGGCGAACATGTGACGCAATAACGTGCCCGGATAGCGGTATGCAACATCGCTCAGTGAGTGAACACCTGGTAAATCGCGTTCAATGATGTGAGGAAAGTCGGCCCAAGGATCGAGATTGTAGCGCCCCGCCAGCACCTGGGCAAAAGCATAGTGTTGCTGAAAAGCCAACCATGAACGCCCCGCGCTAAAGTTGATGCTTGCAACATGGGTGAATAAGAAAGCGCTGAGGCCAAGCTGAAAGCTTATTAGCAACAGAATTGCCCAGCGATACCTGGAAGGAGGATTTGGTTTGGTTAGAAATCGGAGCCGTGAACTTATTTTTAATTGTAAAAGTATCAAATAGCAGCCATAAACCAAGGCCAAGCCAAAATATTCGGGGCGCACAAAGCCTGTAAGGCATAAAAAGAGCCAAGCCGCGAGGCGATTGATTCGGCTAAAGATGAGCGTAAGTAAAAAAATCGCCAGAGCCAAATGAAAGACCATAGTAATCGGAATAATATTTGCATGTGAAAATATCCATACAAATGTCAATCCCATGGCAGCCTTCAATGAACGCAGGCTTCTAAGCAGAAAACAAAACAGCAACAACGTCACACTGAGCGTCAACACGTAGCGCATCACAAAGACGCTTTGTTGCACACCCAACTCCGCAATGAACGGAATGTAGAGCAGGCTATAGAGCGGCCCATACTCAATACTTTGCAGCTTTGGGCTACCGTTTAGCCACTGCATCGCGGGCAGTGCATAGAAGTTGAGTTCATCCCAGATCGGGAGGTCCATCGTTTGATGCAATGGATAGAGTAGCCACCATTGCACGATCAGCAGAAGCAGACCCGCTGCTGTGGTGCGCTGCCATGAAGCGGCCCGGATCGATTGGTTTGTCATACGTCTCAATGCAGTAACTTGGGCCTACTCTACCGCCAACATCCCCTCCACTACCCCCCAGTACCACGCCGCTTTGCCCCAGATCAGCCCGGGCAGGCAGTACCAGTAGCGGCGCAATGCGGGATTGCGCCACAACAACAGCAGTGCATCGGCCAAAGCGAGAAGGGGCGCAAGCGCCATAAGCAGCCCGCTCCACGGGCGTAGGTGTGGCCCCAAGCGCGGCGCGGCTCGTCCCTGATGCTCGCGTTGCAGCCGCACATGTACCCGCCCGAAGTTGCGTAAATGCGTTGCAACCGAAGCAGCACTGCTCCGTGCTGGGCGGTGGAAGATCGTCGCCTCTGGCTCAAACCAGAGCGTATGGCCCTGGTTGCGCAGCCGCAGGCTAAAGTCAATGTCTTCGCCCGCTGCTCCAGGAAAGCCTTCGTCGAAGCCGCCCAGCGCCATAAAGAGATCACGGCGCAGCATGATGTTCAGGCTCGGTAGGTAGCGCCGTTCGCCTGGTGCAGCCGTAGCGAGTGACGGCGCAAAGACGAGCAGGTTGTCACAGAGTCGCCAGTAGTCGCCTAGCTCGGGGGTAATGCTCCCGCCCACCAGGCTGATGCCTGTTTGTAGACGCTCCAACAGGCGCTCTAAAAAGTGCGGTGCAGCAATACAGTCGGCGTCAAGGAAGCAGAGGTATGCACCAGATGCCAAACGCGCCCCCACATTGCGTGCTGCCGCTGCGCTCAACGGGCGCTCACATTTGTATTGGCGCACCCATGCCCATGTCGGAACCAGTTGCTCCCGATCTTGGCCGACCACGATCACTTCAGTAAGCTGTGCGCGGATGGTCTGACGCTCAAGCGCGACAACGACTTCGGCAATACGTGGCGAGTTGAGGTTCGGGATGATGACCGAAATCACCGTCGGTTCTTTCCCCACGCCACCAGCCGCGCTACCTGCGCCCGCCCTGGCCCGATGATCGGACGCGCCGCCCGAATCCGCGCTAGCGCACGCTGTGCATCTAGCCCCTCGCTTGCCATCAGGCAGGCCGCCGCCATGATCGGCGCTCGCCCTACCCCCGCATGGCAGTGGATGAAGACCGGCAAGCCCTCCGCGTGCGCCGCCTGCACGAAGGCTACCCCTGCGTCCAGTTGCTCCAGGGTTGGGGCGGTGAAGTCGTCTACCAACAAGCGCTCCTGACGCAATGGGTAGGGTGCGCTAAACTGATCCTCGCGCTCTGCCTGTAGGCTCAAGACCGCCCGGATGCCCAAGGCATACAATGGGGGCCACTGCGCTACGCTGAATTGCCCGCCCACGAAGAGCGTGGCGTCAATCTGCGAGACGTTGAGCCCGAAGAGGCGTTGCCATTGGGTGTGCAGGTAGGAAAGGAGCATGGGGAGAACAGAGAACAGAGAACAGAGAACAGAGGAACAGAGGAACAGAGAACAGAGGAACAGGGAGCAGGGAACAGGGAACAGGGAGCAGGGAACAGGGAGCAGGGAACAGGGGGCAGGGGGCAGGGGGCAGGGAGCAACGTGTGCTGCCGGCGTTTATGATACCACACTAGGGGGTATGAGGGAGCATAGTTGTGACTGTTCACCTTCACGATACAATGACATTGTCTGTCGTAGCCGCATAACCCTCATGGGCGGGCTACTGTGTATCGTTCGGCGAGTGCCAGCCAACGCTCACCCACAGGCGCCGGGCGCGCACTAGTGCTACTCGGTTCAAGCTCAAAGTCGTCACTGTTGCACGCCCCTGAGGTGTCCGGCCCAGAATAATTGTGCCACCATCTTCCCAAGCGAAGTGTTCTTGCCAAACTTGGCGGCGCGGGTCGAACAGGCTGACGGCCTCGCCCGTCAGCGGATCGATCCCCGCCACGCGGTCAGCCTTGTGGTTGTTGCAGAGCGAACATGCGAGCCAAAGATTGGCTTCTTCGGTTGGCCCACCGAGTATTTCGGGAATGAGATGCTCAACCTCCATCGCCACACCGACAACTCGCTCCTGTGTGAGGCAGTAGCCACAGCGGTATTGCCCTTGTGCGGCAACAAGAGTGCGCAACGCCTTGGGAATGTAGCTCTTGCTCATTCCGTAGCGAGCAGGCTGGCGATGTCGTGCCCACGTTGCTGTAAGAGGACGGCTGCCTGAGCGCGCAACAACATTGCTCGTTCGTATTGGCGCACTAGTTTTTCACTCTCCCGCTCTTCCGTCTCGCTCAGTCCTTCGCGCTGGCATTTTGCGTTTAATTCGTTGAGACGCGTCGCCACATCGCCCGACACCCTACTCCGCCCAGCCCTCCACAGCGCAGCGTCGTCTAGGTGAACAAGTTGGTTCAGGGTCTGCTCAAGCTCGGTGGGGAGTACCTCGGTTGCGGGGATTGCCCCGCTGAGGACATCTAGCACTTCATCGGCAACCGTGCGCTGGCGCCGTGCTGCCCGTGCTTGGAGTTGCGCGTAGAGGAGTTCAGGCAACTCAAGTGTCACCGTCTGCGCGATCATTTTGGCCTACCCTTAATTTGCGCGGGTCAGTTCACTACAACCGATTGGGGTGTGACTGGAATCTGTAGGGCGGTGCCCTACACCCCTTTGGACGGGAGGAGGATGCGTGGGAACCAGGTTCCCGCGCGTACCCTACCTACACCTTTTGGTCACATCCAACTGATTGTAGCATATCTTTTGGGTGTGACCAAAAGGTGCAGATCTGCACCTCATACCCGCCGGACAGGGGGAAACGCGAGGGAACCAGGTTCCCCCATACCTACATCGTGTACAATATTCCCTATGCGCCTCTTTCGCAAAAGCGTTGACCTGAGCCGCGCTACGCCGCGCATCCTAACACCGGCTGATCTGCCGGTGGTCTCGCGCTTGCTGCGCGATGCGCCACGGCGCTATTATGGCTTGAGTAGCGGCGATCTTGTGCCGCTGCTTGAGGCGCAACAGGGCATCGGGCTTGAGTTGGGCCAGGAGATCTGTGCGCTGGCGATGCTGGGTTGGCCTATTGCGGCTACGTGTTGGCTGCGTGCCCTTGCGCTCGCTGAGGGGGTTGAGGTGCAGGCGGGGGTTGCCGCGCTGCTGGCCGCGTTGCGCCCTGTTCTCGCTGCCCGCGATATGCAGAGCCTCTTCTATGCCGGTGATGAGGGTAGCGATGGCTGGCTTGTGCCGCTGCTCAAGCAGGCGGGTTTTGGTGTCGAGACGGATGTGCTAGTCTATGAGAAGCGCCGCCTCGATTGGCCCACATTGGGGCCAGAACGTGTGCAAATTCGCCCCGCAGCCCTCGTTGATCTTGCTGAGGTGCTGCGTTTGGATCAGTGCTGCTTCGAACCGCAGTGGGTCAAGGATAGCTTGATTATGCGTGATGCGCTTGCCCAAGGCCCCTACTTTATGCTTGCGGAGCAGGATGGTGCTTTGTTGGGCTATGCCTACGCTACCACCCATTTTCAGGGGCGTCTGGTACACCTGGTACGCATTGCGGTCGCTCCGGAGCAGCGCGGTTTGGGGATTGGGGTGCGCCTTTTGGCCGATCTGGTTGGGTATGCCAAACAATTACCGGCGCATGTGCTGACGCTCAATACGCAGGCCTACAATGCTCGCGCTCAGCGCCTCTACCATTGGTTTGGTTTTCGGCCTACTGGCGAGGCGCAACAGGTGTTGCGGTTGGGGGTTAGGGGTTAGGGGTTAGGGGTTAGTCTCTGCCCTTCTGTTCCGCTGTTCTTCTGTTCCGCTGTTCTTCTGCCATTTTTTTACTTACCAAGAGATCTCCCTATGCCACCCCGAGTTGACCCACGCGATTGGGATCGTCTGTTTCGCCCTGGTGCGCCCAAGCGCGGCGGGCCGCTGCGTGCGCTCATCAACCTGGTGATTGTGGGCGCGATCTTCTCGCTGTTGGGCGGTGGGGCGATCTTTGCGTTTAGCTTTGGTATCGAAACCACGCGTATGAATAATGCCGCCACTGCCACTGCCGCAGTAACGGCGACTGCCCGTGCGGTCGCGGCGGCGACGGCGAGTGTGGCTAATACGGCGACGGCAGCCGCTCTTGCCCTGGCTACGCCTACCCCCGATCCGACCCCTACGCTCGAAGCCATCGGGATGGGTAGCGTAACCAATGGCGGTAATTTGCGTAGCGAGCCGGTGGTGGCACCTGAAACGGTGATTGGCCAGATCTGCCCCGGCGATCAGTTTGCCTTCCTCGAAGAGCGCCTCTTTGGGGCTGATGTGCGCTGGTATCGCATTGCCATCTTGGTGACCGCCGAGGACTGCACGCCCGAACGGGTTCCCGTCGGGACGGAGGGGTGGGCGAGTGGGTTGTTGCTTACGCCGCCGTAGGCTAGGCAGCAAACGCGAGCGCTATCCCGCTTTTGAATGCGCGGAAATTGTGTTCCCGTGTACGCACTTTCCCCTAAGCAGCGTGCGCCAAAAATTCTTGCAAGGCATTGTAGTGCGGCGGGTCGGCACCGGGGCGCGTGCAGGTGAGGGCGGCGGTGGCCGATCCTTGGCGCAAGGCGGCGCACAAGGCGGCGGCGGGTACGGCGACCAGCGCGGCACGCGTGAGGGCGGACTGGTGCGCTAGGGCAGCAAGTAGCCCCGCTGTGAAGGCATCGCCTGCGCCGACAGTATCGGCCACATCCACCGCAAAACTTGGCTGATCAAGGCGCTCAAGCGCCCCATTGATGCGCCGGAAGCTCGTCACCCCGTCGCCGCCACGCGTCAGGGCGACGAGCGTGGGGCCGAGATCCAGTTGGGCGCTGGCGTAGACGGCGGGATCAGTGCCGGGGGCGAGCCAGGCAATATCGGCGGCACTGAGCTTGAGCAGGTCGCACGCGGCGATGGCGCGGCGCAGTGTGGCGCGGTAGGCCGCCTCATCGCCGATCAGGCGCGGGCGCACGTTGATGTCGAGCGAAACCAAGGCCCGTCCATGCAACCCCTCGGCGGCGGCGAGCGCAGCGGCAGGCGTGGTGCCGTGCAAGAGGCTGATGCCGCCAAAATGGAGCAGGGCGGTACGCTCGAAGAACTCGGCGGGCAGTTCGTCAGGCTCCAATAACGTATCGGCGGCACCCGCGCCGTAGAAACTAAAGGCTGGCTCGCCATCCTCAATGGCCACGAAAGCCAGCGTCGAGGGGGCCGCCGCACTGCGCAACCAGCGATCATCAATCTGCTCGGCGCGCACCGTGCGGCGCAAACGACGGCCAAAATAGTCGCTACCAACCTTGCCGACAAACGCCGTCGGCTGGCCTAAACGTGCTAAACCAACCGCCACATTGAAGGGCCCGCCACCCGGATGCAAGCTAAAACCAGTTGGTTCTTCACTGTTGGTGTTGGGCAAGAAATCGTAAAGGATTTCACCTAGACAGGCGAGTAGACGCTTCATTGGGTCACTCCGTATGTTTTTCTTTTGGGTGTGACTGGAATCTGTAGGGCGGTGCCCTACAACCCCGCCGGACAGGGGGAAATGCGGGGGAACCAGGTTCCCCCGCCCCCCCTATCTACACATTTTGGCCACACCCGTAAGCCTAGTATCCTGTAGAATGGTGTAATGCATCATAGCATACCAATTTCACCGAACATCGCAAGTCTGATTGCCGCTTTGGCGGCGCTAGCGGAGTTGCCCGATAGCGTGAATATGTATGCGCCGCACGGGCCGCCGGGGAACGAGGTGCGGCGGGCAAATTTAAGCTTGGCGCTGGCTTTGGCGCTCGCCCGTGGCCCCGATCTGCTGCTGATTGGCGAAGCCCCTGGTTACAACGGAGCTAGGCGCACAGGGGTACCCTTCACGAGCGAGCGTATCTTGCTGGCGGGTTTGCCTAGTTTGGGCCAGTTTGGCCGCGAACGCGGCTTTGCATACGCCAGCGACGACGGGCGTATCAGTGCCGAACCGACCGCTACGCTGGTCTACCGCGAGATGGTGGCGCTCAACTGTTTCGTGGTGGGCTGGAATGCCTGCCCGTTGCACCCCCAGCGTCCGGGCAAGCCGCAGAGCAATCGTCCGCCGCGTGCGGCTGAGGTAGCCCAAGGGCTGCCGTTGTTGCAACAGTTCTTGGCGCTCTTCGCGGGCGTGCCGGTCGCCGCGATGGGCAACGTCGCCGCCGCGTCGCTCACGCGCTTGGCCGTGACCCACGTCAAACTGCGCCACCCAGCGCAGGGTGGGGCACGCCAGTTTGCTGCGGGGTTGAGAGGTGTACAGCATCTCACGCCGCCCGCTTCGGCACAAAGCGCGCCAGAATGATCCCCAATTCGTAGAGGAAGTACATCGGGATGGCCAAGAGCGCGAGGTTGATTGGGTCGCCCGTGGGCGTGATAATGGCCGCAATGATCGTAACGCCGACCACGGCGAAGCGGCGGTATTTGGCTAACTGCTGCGCCGTTACGACTCCCAGGAAGGCAAGGACGTAGATGATCACGGGAAGTTCAAAGACGACCCCATTGATCAGCAGCAGCATGGTGATGGTGCGAATAAAATCGGCAAGGGCGGGTTGGCTCTCGATCAGTTCCGAGCCAGAGAAGCCGACGAGAAAATGGATCGCGGTGGGTACGGTGATGAACCAGCCAAAGGCGATGCCCGCCAGAAAGAAAAAGAAGACAAAGGGCAGGGCAATAAAGATGATGCGCCGCTCTCTATCGGTCAAGCCGGGCACAATGAAGGCGAGCAGTTGATAGACCAGCACCGGCATGGCCAAGATAAAGCCCACGGCGAGGGCGACGGTCATGTAGCTAGTGAACTCTTCAGCGGTGCCAACGCTCTGCACGGGGGGGGTGTCGCTGAGCGGGGCGAAGGTGGTGATGATGACGTCCACCAACTTAAAGGGGCCAAGCACCAAAAAGATGCCCACGGCCATGCCGAGGATCACCGCGATACTGGCGCGTGCGAGGCGGCGGCGCAGTTCCACGAGGTGATCAATGAGGGTCATGGCGCTGCCGTCGTCCGCAGGGGGCGGATTGGCCGATTTGGATTGCTCAGAGATCATCGGGCAAGGCTCTCCTGATCGTCTTGCACCCCCAGCGAACGCCAGTCCTCCTCCAGCAAGCCACGGGCGCGCAGTATGCCGACCAGGTGGTGCAGATCGTTGCTGAGGGTCGCGATCTGTTGTGTCAACTGGGCATGATCGGTTGGCGGTGGTGCTGGTTGTTCAGCCGTGTCATCGGGCGCTGGTGGCGGCTGCGTTGCGGTCAGCAGGGCCTCAGACGACGCATTGTCATCAAGCGTTGGCGGCGGTTGCGTTTCTTCGGACAGGATGGCGTCAAACGTCGCGTCGTCAATCGTATTGCGCACAGCGGTTGTTTGCGCTGCCAGCATGGGTTGAGGGCGGGGGGCAGGCACGGTGCCCAACGGGGCGCTTGGCGTTGGCAGCAATGACGGCGGCGTTGCGCCCGCCCCAGCGAGCGTGTCAGCGGCAGGCGGTGCGGCGGGCGGAGTAGCGATTGTCGCTGCTGTCGCCGCCGCCGGGGCTTGCGGCAGTGTGCTCGTCGGCATGGGGATACTTGCCGGTGGCGCAATGGGTGCCGTAGTGGGAAGCGCGGGTTTGAGTGCTTGCAGGCCATTGGTGGGCAACGCCACCTTGAGATCGTCGTCGCGCAAGCGCACCATCTCTAGCATCTCCTTGTGCCACGTCTTCATATCCGGCGTCACATCAAGTTGGGAGCGGGTACGCACCAACTCATCGCGCAGACTCGCGATCTCGCGCTCCATCTCGCTGCGCAACTCTTGCATAAGCTGTAACTCAGGCGACTGTTGCTGCCAAGCGAGGAAACGCGCCAACTGCTTGCCCAGAAAGCGCCCCACCTCCGGCAAACGCTCCGGGCCAAAAATGATCAGTGCCAGCCCCGCGATGAGCAAAAACTCAAACAGATGGATGTTGAAGATCTCCATGGTTGCCTTTCACGCATCGTGGGGTTCGGTTCCATCTTACCATAGTCAGGGCGGAGGCGAACCATGTTCGCCTCCGCCCTGACTATGGGTTGAAGGGGGAGATTTTTCGGGGGCCATGCCCCCGAACCCCCGCCGGACGAAGGCTTTGCCCCACGCACAAAGCATGTACAATGGAGGCAATAGCCTGCTTCCCAACTTCTAGCCCAAGAGGAGTCTCCCTGTGACTATTTGGCTTTGGATCGTTCTCATCGTTTTCGTGATTATGTTTGAACTCTGGTATGCGGCGGCGTTCTATTTTGCTTATACTCAGTTGCGCGAACGTTCGCTCTTGTTGCCGGTGTTGCAGGCGCTTCTGATGCTGTTCGCTTTTGGCTACCTGACTTTGGCGGTGATCTATGGCTGGGCTGCGAATCCGTTGCTGGTCTTTGGGGCGCTGCTTGGCGCAATGGTGGTGTCGCTCTATTGGCGACGTTTGCCTACCGGCCTGCCTCTCTTTTTGCGCAGTTACCCACGGGGGACGTTGGATGTGTTGGCCTTCCGCCGCCCTACCCACGATCTGAAGCGGCGCGTGCGCACGAAATAGGTGAGGGGCTTGGGATACGGCGTAGGTGCCCCCAAACCCGCGCAAGGGCTGTTATAATAGCCCCAGAAGGCACGTTTTTGCGAAAGGATGGCGGTGATGGTCTTCATCCTGGGTGTGTTGATTGCCCTCGGCTCGGCGGGTCTGTTTGGGGCACTGGGGCTGCTGACGCTTTGGGGCGGCATCGTTACGCTGCGCACGGAACTGCCCCGTGACTACCTGCGTACTCAGGCAAGTGGGGCCACACGCTTCACGACGCTGACGCTCGTGGGGGTGCCGTTGGTGCTTACTGCACTCTTTGGGATCATCATTGCTCTGCGCTTCCTTCAGGTGGCCTTTGGTATGGCATAAGACGAGAGGAACTATGTCTGATACTGTTCGCCCGCGCCCCGTCGTTTTGGCCATCCTTGATGGCTGGGGCCTCGCCGCGCCAAGCCCCGGTAATGCCGTTGATCTGGCCGCTACGCCAAACGTGGATCACTGGTCGGCGACATGCCCCTTTACCACCCTCGCCGCTTCGGGCCTTGATGTGGGCCTGCCGCCGGGTCAGATCGGGAATTCTGAAGTAGGCCACCTCAATATTGGGGCTGGCTTTGTGGTTTATCAGGAATTGACGCGCATCAGTAAGGCGATTAGTGACGGTGACTTTTTTGAAAATAGCGTCCTGCGCGGGGCGATTGCCCATGCCCAACAGAACGGCGGTGCCCTGCATTTGATGGGGCTCTTTGGGCCTGGTGGCGTCCATGCCCACGAGGATCATTGGCACGCCCTGCTCGAGTTGGCGCGCCGCGAGGGCATCACCCGCGTCTTTTTGCACCTCTTCCTTGATGGCCGTGATGTGTTGCCGCGTAGCGCGCTGGGTTTCCTCGATAACCTTGAGGCCGCCATCGCACGCACCGGTGTGGGTCAGGTTGCGACGGTGATTGGACGCTACTATGCGATGGATCGCGATAAGCGCTGGGAACGCACTGGCCGCGCTTACGCCGCCCTCGTCGCTGGTCACGGCGAGACGGCACCCGATCCGCGCACAGCGATCCAGCGCGCCTATGACCGTGGTGAGAACGATGAGTTTGTTGCGCCGACAGTGATTGTGCGCGAGCATGTGCCGGTCGCTACCATTCAGGATGGCGATACGGTAATCTTTACCAACTTCCGTCCTGACCGTGGTCGCCAACTCACGCGCGCCCTGGTGATGCCTGATCTCAATGAGCAGATCCAGCAGCACTACACGAAACAGATCGCTGAGGGTCAACCCCTGCCCAGCAATGTTTGGCAGCGTCAGGGCCAACTCGCTAATCTGCACGTTATTACTTTGACCCAGTACGAGAACGGGTTGCCTGTCCAGATCGCCTTCCCACCGCGCCCGGTGCGTGATCCCATCGCGGCGGTGGTGAGTAACGCAGGCCGCCATCAGTTTCATATCGCCGAGACGGAGAAGTATCCTCATGTGACCTTCTTCCTCAACGGTGGGCGCGAAGATCCCTTCCCCGGTGAGGATCGTATTTTGGTACCATCGCCCAAAGTGGCCACCTACGATCTCCAGCCCGAAATGAGCGCTGCCGGCGTGACCGAGGAGTTGCTCAAGGCCATCCAGAGCGACCAGTACGATTTCATTGTGGCCAACTATGCCAATCCCGATATGGTGGGGCATACTGGCGACATTGCGGCGGTGCGTCGCGCCTGCGAGGCGGTAGATAGCGGCATGGGCCAGGTCGTGCCGGCAGTACTAGAGCGTGGCGGCGCAGTGCTGATCATCGCCGACCACGGCAACGCCGAGCAGTTGATCGATCCGGAATCGGGTGGGGCGCACACCGCCCACACCACCAACCCTGTTCCCTGCATCCTTGTTGCCGCGCCTGAACTGGGCCTCGGTGACGTGAAGTTGCGCGCGGGCGGACGCCTCGCCGACGTTGCGCCTACCCTCTTGGCGCTGATGGGCATCAAGCCAGCGGGCGACATGACGGGGGAGAATTTGATTGAGGGGGATGGGGTGTAGGGAAGTGACGGTGTCGCACGCCTTCCGGCGCGGAGGGCGGATGCATGATCCCCGAAGAATCTTTTGGGGGAGGCATTGCCTCCCCCAAAAGATTCTCTTTGGGAAGGGTTCAAGTCTGCTGGTTTATTCCTCTGGGAGCAAGGGCGTCCCGCCCTCGCTCCCAGGCCACTAACCGAATTGTTCCAGTCTGGATCACTTACCGCGCATGTTGATGCTGGCCGGATTGGATACGATGTGCTATTTGGGCCTGGTTGCGCGTTTGTCAGAACCCCTGGTGGAAATGAGCAAACGGTAAGAAACGTATTGCACCATGCCAACTATCGCCACCCGTCACGGGCCGCTCCACTACCTCGAGGTTGGCGCGGGAGCGCCCCTCGTGTTACTGCACGGCAACACCTACAGCGCCACGACCCAAGTGCGCCTAGCGGCTCGTTTTGCCGACGAGCATCGCGTCATCAGCCCCGACCTGCTGGGCCACAGCCAATCGGCCCGCCCTGAGGGGCTCTTCACGACGCGCTATTTTGCCATGCAGGGCGAGGCGTTGGCCGATCTGTTGGAGGCGCTCTTCGACCAACCCGTCCCGCTCTTCGGCATGAGCGCAGGCGGCATCAGCGCACTCAACGCCATCTGCCACGTCCCTGAGAAGATCGCCGCGCTCATCCTCGACGGCGTATTCTACCAAGTGAGCAGCGCCACCGTGGATGCCCATCACCACAGCACGGCGAACATGGCCCCGCCGTGGCACCGTTACATGGCCAAACAGCACGGGGCCGACTGGTGGCCCTTGCTCAACGCGGGCATCGAGCGCACCATTGAACTGCTGGCTGTCGAGCGCACCGTAGTAGCCCCCTGCCTCGCAGCGATCAACGTGCCAACCATCATCTTCCAAGGCGGCCAAGATCCCTTCGTCCCCGACGCCCAAGCGCGCCTCATCGTGCAAGGCATCCGTGGGGCACGTCTCGTCTACGAAGCCACGGCAGGCCACCTCATCGCCTGGCGCAACCCCGCCACCTTCCGCGAGCGGGTGCGCCGCTTCTTGCATGAACACCAGTGAGGCGAGAGGCGAGGGAGGCGAGAGGCGGGAGGCGGGAGGTGAGGAGGCGGGAGGCGGGAGGCGGGAAGGCCATCCCCGTTCCCCCCCATTGGAACGGCACTGCCGTGTATAGTAGTCCCCTCTTCCGCAAGCGGGAGAGGGGACCAGCTTTCAGGTAGAGCGTTTTTGGGCCATTTTGGGCCAAGTGTCAAGGGTTTTGCTTTGCGTCAAAAATCCCGTCTTACCTGACAAGCATCCAAGGCACCCGCCCCTCACGCATCGGCACTCACCCCTCCATCATCGGTCAACACATCTTCGCCGTCAACATCAACATCAACATCAGCATCAGCATCAACATCATCATCGTCTATGCCATCAACGACCGCCAGCAGCGCCAGTTCACTCCCATCCAGATAGCCCACCGCTGCGAGACGCAGGCGAATCTCCTCTACGCCCTTCGGGCCAAGGTTACGAATGCCTTGGAGCGCACGGTCATCAAGCTCAAGCAGGCGTCCGATGGTCGTAATATCGGCCCGGCGCAAGCTATTGTAGGTGCGCGTACTTAAGCCCAGTTCATCAATCGTGCGATGGTAGACATCGGCGGGGATGGTGCGTCCTGGCGGTGGTGCCACTTCTACCACCGGATCGGGCTGATCGAAGACCGAAATCCGCCCGAAGTGCTGGGTCAAGACCTGCGCCGCGTGGCCGAGGGCATCACCGGGTTTAATGGTACCATCAGTCCAGATCTCAAGTGTGAGTTTTTCATACTCAGTATCAAGGCCAACTCGGGTCTTTTCAATCACAAAATTGACTTGGGGTACCGGACTGAAGAGCGCGTCAATCGCAATCTCACCGATATTCAGGCCACTATTATTATCGGCAAGGCTCGTACCGCGCCCCCGTTCGGCGGTCAATTGCATCTCAAAGACAGAAGTATCGTCAATACTGCACAAGTAGTGCTGGGGATTTACAATTTCGACCGTACTTGGCGCATCAATATCACGGGCAAAGACCGGGCCGGGGCCCCGCTTAATCAACTGCATTGTCACTGGACGCTCGGAGTAGGAACGGAGGCGTATTCCCTTGACATTCAAGACCAACTGGGTGCCATCTTCCAGCACACCAGGAATAATCGAGAATTCATGAATGACGTTACCCAACTTAATGCGGGTGATGGCGGCACCAGGAATCGAAGAGAGAAGGACACGCCGCAGCGCATTGCCCAAAGGACTACCGTGGCCGGAGACCAGCGGCTCGACAGCGAAGCGGCCATAGTTCGTACCTGCCGCAAGCAGGCTCACCTGCGGCTGGATTATCAACGGCTCAATTTTTTGCATACTCGTTCTGCTCACTGGAGATGCTCTGGGGGGGAACTTCACCACTCACCCCATATCCTAAAATGACAAGGCGGACGCACGCAGATGCGCCGCCCATACCAAAATAGGGGAGGTTATTGTACACCACGGCTTTATTGTAGCGCAGGATTGCTGCTTTGGCAATTGGTGTAATGCATTGGGGTGTGACGTAAATTTTTGCTGGCGCCGACCACGCCGGACGGCTAAAGCCGTCGGCTACTACGCGAAAGCCCGCTAAAGCGGGCTGCGCACCCGTCGGGCTGAGCCTGCGGAGTGGGCTTTCACCGGATACTAGCCTGTCGGCGGGGGTCGGGGGCATGCACATTAACGTAAGCCTCTGGCGGGCCTTCCGGCGGGGGTTCGGGGGCATGGCCCCCGAAAAATTTCCCCTTCCGGCGGGGTTTAAGGGGCCGCAGGCCCCTTATCTAACGCGCAGTGGGCATAGAGCGCTTCGTAGCGCGGCAGAAGCGTCGTGACGGCAAAGCGCTGGCGGGCATCCTGACGCACGGCATGGCTCAAACGCCGACGAAGCGGCTCGTCGCGGAGTAGCGTGGCCAGACGGGCGGCGAAGATTGCGGCTGTAGGAGCAAAAAGCCCGGTTACGCCGTCGCGGATGATGTCGGGAGTGCCGCCGGTGGGCATCGCGAGAATAGGTGCGCCGAGCGTGGCGGCTTCAAGCAGCACCCGACTCAGTGGTTCGCCCCATTGCGAAGGGAAGAGCAGCAGATCGCAATGCGCCATGAGGCGCAACGTCTCGCTGTGATCGGCCCAAGCTAGGAATTGGGTGGGCACGGCAAGCGCCGCAAGTTCGGCGGCGAGTTGCTGACGTAGCGCGCCATCGCCCGCGATTACGAGCGTGAAGTTGGGCAAGGCGCTTGGCGCGTGGTTGCGCAGGGCGCGAAAGATGGCGGGCAGCAAGCCAGCACCTTTGTTGGCTTCGAGTTTGCCGACAAAAAGGAGCAACTTGCCGTCCCAAGTGGTCGCAGGCGGGGTTGCGGCTAGGGCATCATTGGCAGGAATGTCTACCATATTGGGCAGCACGCGGATGCGTTCGGGCGCAACGATGCCCGCCAAGCGCCCGGCGATATAGTGGCTCACCGCGATCACGGTATGCGCTTGGGCAAGGTAAGCCGCACGGCGGCGTAGGTGGGCCAGCATGTAGGGCACAGCGGGCAGGGCCAACAGTCCACCGAGCGGCCCCAAACGGGCCAGCAACTCTGTCACCAAGGTAGCCCACGTCGTCGCGGCGAGCGGCACGCGGTCGCCGTGCAAGCCCGTGGCGAAATAGTGCCAAGGCCAGTGGTCGCGCACGGTTACCACGACGGGGAGGCCCAACCGGCGTCCGGCCAGCACCGCAGCCGGGGCGACTTGGACATGTTGGGCATGGATCAGATCAGGAAGAGCATCTTGCTGGGCTTCATGCACGATGGCTTGAGCTAAAAGTGGCCAAAAGCGTTCGTGACGAAAATAGTTTTGCACAAAGGGCAGACGCGGTGCCCGATAGCCCACGCGCAACGCGGGAACCCCCGCATCATCGCAGCGCACCAAAGCGGGTTGCCCGCGCATAGGGACAATTGCGGTTACACTATGGCCATGCGCCAAAAGCGCCCGCGCCAGCGCGTGGCTACTCCATGCGGCGCCGCCTTGGCCAAAGGGGGGGAAGACATCAGTGGGAATGAGAATGCGCATGGTGAAAAACAGAAGAACTAAAGAACAATTGCGTAGTCACCCCCGGTGAGGGTGCGGGGGCCTAGCCCAATACGCATGAACGTAAGCCTCTGGTGAGCCTTCCGGCGGGGGTTCGGGGGCATGGCCCCCGAAAAATTTCCCCTTCCGGCGGGGTTTAAGGGGCCGCAGGCCCCTTACGTTCATGCGTTTAAGGGCGGACAGAACATTCGCTCGGCAAGTCACGGATAGGTGATTGGG
>RSAS01000520.1 GCA_003934145.1 Candidatus Viridilinea halotolerans
TTGCAATGCGATTCCAGAAGGGGGCGCACACGTTTTCTGTCCGCCCTTAAACCGAGCCACGGGAGGATGCGCGGGAACCCGGTTCCTTCGCACACCCTTCCCCTACGCCTCCCGCCTCACCTTCGCCATGATCCGACGTACCATTTGCTGGTCGATCAGTTGCAAGCCCAGGGCCAGCAGGCCATAGACCAGCACGCCCGTTACGATGGCCACAAAGAGGTTGAAAGCGCTTACGAGCCAGACTGCCAAGCCCATGATGGCGGTGGCAAGCAGGATGCGTGCCATGCGCGATGCCATGCGCGTGAATTGCATGCGCCCTCCCAGGAGCCCGAGGAAGAGGAGGGCGCTTAGGCCGTCGGTGAAGACGGTGATGGCTGCTGCCGCCATGATACCATGCACGGGAATAAAAATAAGGTTAAGAATGATATTAAGAATCGTGCTTAGCAGATAAATCCCCGCTGCTGGCCACTCCAAGCCTACGGCAACGGCGGTGCTGCCGCAGAAGGCGGTGAAGAGCAACAGCGGAATGTCCCAGGCGATGAGCATGAGCACTGGGCCGCTGGGCGCAAAGGAGGCACCAAAGAGCAGCAAAGCAATTGGCGTGCCGAGGATGCTAAGGCCCACCGCCGCCGGTAGGCCAAAAAAGAGCAACCAGGTCACCGTGGCGCTTGTCCATTCTCGCACGCGCTCCGGGTCTTCCACATGTTCGCGCGCCAGCGAAGGCGTCATGGTCAGCAAGAGGCCATCGGCAATGGCCACAAGCTTAAAGATCAGACCATAGGCGGCGCTGTACCAACCCACTTCGCTACTGGTGCGTAGCGCACTCAGGATCACCGTATCGGCGTGGAAATTGAAAGTCAAGGCGAGCGACGTGAGGCCAAAGGGCACACCGGCTTTGAGCAGCGCGGGCCATGCGCCAACATCCACTTTGAACTGCAACGGCCCCAACCCCAAGCGCCGAATGGTCTGGATGGTTATCAGGATCTGTAGTGGCAGCACCAAATAGCCCACCCAGAGCAGGCCCAAAAAGCCGCCACCTAGCAGGAGTGCCCCAATACCGGCACCAATACTGAGCAACTGCGAACGCACCTGAACGGATGCCACCGCATCGAAACGTTCAGCCGCATTCAACACCGACAGTAGTGGCATAAGGAAGGCCGCCAACACAAAGACGCCGGTATAGATCAACACGCCGCTGATCAATACCGACTCGTAACCAAAGGCAAGCGCGAGCAGCGGCAGCACCGCCAGCGCCGCCAGCGCCAAAATCAAGCGCAAGGCAACCAGATTACCCAAAAGATCGCGGATGTGCCCCTCGCCGCGCGCCAAGCTTCGTTCCACATACTGGGTCATGCCCAGTTCAAAAAAGACCCCAAACATGCCCACGAAGGCCAAAACGGTTGCATACTGGCCGTAGCCATACTCGCCCAGCAGGCGAATCACGACAATCAAGTAGAAGAAGTTGGCAACCTTCAGCGCCCAACCGGCCATGGTCATGAAGAGGGTGTTACGTAGAATGATTGCGGCAAGATCGCGTTTTTTAGGTTGCATGGTCATGTTTTTTGTGCCGTTGTAGCGGCGAAGCCGCCACAACGGCGCAAGAACGCTCCGTTCTTCACGGTGGGATTTGGGGGCATCCCCCTGGAGGGTTCAAGGGCGGACAGAACATTCGCTCCGCAAGCCGCAGATAGATGATGGGGATGCCATGGATGGCCCTCACCCCCTGCCCCCTCTCCCACGTTGTGGGAGAGGGGGGAAGACTTTGAGATTCTTGGCGTTGCAATGCGGTTCCAGCAGGGGACGTACAAGTTTTCTGTCCGCCCATGAACCCTGGAGGGCGGGGGCGCGGGGGAGGTTTCGCCTCCCCCGCATACTCTTTTTTGTTGCGTGTTGGCGGCGGAGCCGCCAACACGCAACAAAAAACGGGGTTTGGGGGCTCCCCCAAATCCTTACCGCAGGTGGCTACAAATAGCTCAAGTAGCGCGGGTAGCGCTTGCGCAGCGTCCGGTACTGGGCCGCCAAGGGCAGCAGCACGACGAAGCCGATCAGCCAGGCCGCGTAGCCCCAGACTACCCGTGGCCCCGGCAGTTCCACCAAGCCCATGATCTGCGCGACGAAGTGGTAGACGACGATGTGGGCCACGTAGACGAAGAGTGAGACTTGGCCGACCAACACGAGCCATTGCAGCGGCCCGCCGTCAACCAGTTGCGGCCAGGCGTAAAAGAGCGCCAAGAGCAACCCGGCGAGGCCCAAGTTGAAGGCGAAATAGGTGAGGCTCGGCGGCGCTTTACTCATCACCAGGAAGTGGGCGGCGCTCTCACCCACCACGCCAAACGCCCCCATGTCGCCAAAGCCACCAAGCAGGCGCAACCCCAGCCATAAGCCCAAGAGCGCCACGCCGCCAAGCGCCCATGTGCTGGCGCGGCGCAGCAGCGGCGTCGCCTGGTATTGCCCCAAGGCATAACCAAGCCACATTAGCGGCCCCCAGCCCAAGACGGCAAAATGGGCCGGCGGCGTCGTGTCATAGCTATAGGTCAGCCAAAAAGCCTGCCAGTAGGGTTGCGCCACCCCCGCCGCCAACTGGTCGGCCATGGCGGTCACCAGCACCTGATGGAGCAACAGCGTCGCCAGCGCCACCGCCGCCAGCAACGGGGCGGGCAGCAGGCGTAAGAGGCTCAGGATGGCCAGCGAGGCCGCCAACGCTGTCAACACATGGGCGTAGGGCGCGTCACCCATCCAGAAATAGCTACAGACCGTCAGATCGAGCACTAGGATCACCGCAGCGCGGATCAGCAGATAGCGCGTTGTTGCCCCTTCGGGGTTGCCCTTGCGCCGTTGGCCCGCCGCATAGAGCGCCAGGCTGTAGCCGCCCAAGAGGAAGAAGATGGGCGAAGCCAGATTGGTGAGCAGGCCACTGCCCCAATAGGCCACACTCTGCAACGCCACCGCCTGGCCGCCATACGACTCCGCCTGCAGCCCGGCACCCACAAAGAAACTGGCGTGATCCAGCGCCATCATGATCAGCGCCACGCCGCGCAACGCGTCAATGGCGACGATGCGCGACGTGGCGCGGGGGGTGGGGGTGGGGGTGGTTGTCATGGAATCTTGATGCTTTCTCGCGCCTTTCCCGCAAGCGGCTTGCCCCAAGCTTACCGAAGGGGAACAGGGGGTGAGGGTCAAAGGGCGCATCCCCGCCGCGCATGCGTAGCCACCTGAACGAACATTATATCATCCTGTTCGCGTGGATGCAGGCCATGGATGTGGCTGGGCAGATTGATGCCCAT
>RSAS01000971.1:0-14483 GCA_003934145.1 Candidatus Viridilinea halotolerans
ATAAGGGAGAGCATAGACCTCACAGGTCTTTGCTGATGACGTTCCAGTGCAGAAGGGCAGACCTGTGAGGTCTTATTTGAAACGTATTGGCGCATGCATAACCCTTGCCTTGCTCGGTATTGTACCATTCCGAGTTCTTCAGGTACTGTTTTGGGCGTGACCAAAACCTGTAGGGCTGCGCCCCACGCCCCGCCGGACGGAGGGGGGATGCGAGGGAACCAGGTTCCCTCGCGCACCCTTCCTACAAGTTTTGGTCACACTCGTACTGTTTGAATCAATAAGCCCCATGACCTACCGCATCCTCACTCTATTCGACTGGGCTATGATCGCCGTTTCGCTCTTCAATACGGTGATCCTGCTCTGGTTGGGCCTCACGGTGCTACTCAATGCCGAACGGCGCACATGGGGTGCGTGGGTCGCTGGGGGTGGCTTGCTCTTTGGGGCGGCCTTTTTTATTGGCCATACCGCTGTGGTCGGGCGCGTCATTGGAACTTTTAGTGGCGATATGGAGCTCTGGTGGCGTCTCGGTTGGCTCGCGCTGTTGGCAACGCCCTACCTCTGGTATCTGGTGATGGCGTGGTATAGCGGGGTGCTGCGTACACTGCGCGGGCAACGTTGGCTGATCTTGACGAGCCTTGTGGGGCTGGTGACGTTGGCGACGCTGCTCATTGGTGATCCGCTGCCCGCCTATAGCCATCTGGTAGATCGCGATACCCGCCCGCCCTTTACGGCGGGGCCGCTGCCCGCAATTAGTATGTTCTATCCGGTCTATAGCATCACCTGCTCGCTCTTGGCGTTGCGTGTTCTCCACACCCCTACCACCTCCGAACGCTTCATGGGTGCGGAGGCGCGCCGCCGGGCGCGGCCATGGCTGGTGGCTGCGACATGGACGCTGCTGCTCGTCGGGCTCTGCGTCGGCGGCGCGGCCACCTGGGTGCTGCAGTTGGTCTATTTGGGCGAAGTACCACAACGCAGCATGCGTACCCTTGGCCTGATCATCGTCTTCGATCTCGGCGTCTCGCTGCTGATTGCGCTCTCGACGGTGCTGATTGGTCAAGCCGTCGTGGCCTACGAGGTCTTTACCGGCAAGGCGCTGCCCCGTGGTGCCCTGCGCACCCAATGGCGGCGCGCCATGCTTCTCGCCATCAGTTATAGCCTCATTGTCGGTTGGAGCATGAGCGGCGCGGGCATTCCTGAGTTGCCGATCTATCAACTGCTCTTGGCAACGATTATTATGACCAGCTTCTATGCGCTGTTGGGCTGGCGGCGCTTCGAGCAGCACGAATTGACATTGCGCAGCCTGCGCCCCTTCTTGACCGGACGACGGCTCTTTGAGGGTTTAGTGCATCCAACTCCTGCCTCCGCCGAGAGTGCGCTTCCTGCTGCTGATGATGGCGGTGTCTTTCGTGCGCTGGCGAGCGATTTGCTCAATGCCAAGACCGCCTATCTCATTCCGTTGGGTGGTTTGGCGGCGCTGGCCGGGCCGCCCCTAGCCGAACCAGCCCCTGCGCCCGTGCCGCTCGCGGCGGCCCAACAGTTCGCCCAGAGCCTCGCGCCCCAGCCGCCGCTCTGCCTGCCTGTAGAACCGACGCACTACGGCGGGGCTGTCTGGGCCGTGCCGCTCACCGGGGCCGACGGGCTGATCGGGCTGTTGCTGCTCGGCGCAAAACGCGACGAGAGCCTCTATACCGAAGAGGAGATGGCGCTCGCCCGCGCTGCCGCCGAGCGCATGGTGGACAGCCAAGCCGGGGCTGAAATGGCGCGCCGCCTTGTCGCACTGCAACGCCGCCGCCTTGCCGAAGACCAATTGCTCGACCGGCGGGCGCGGCGCACTCTGCACGACGAGGTGCTGCCGCGCATCCACGCCGTCATGCTCGGCCTCGCGGCCCAGCAAGAGCGCGACGCGGCCATGCTCAACCAACTCGCCGCCATTCACAAACAGATCTCCGATCTGCTCCACAGCCTACCGCCCGCCATCGGCCCTGAATTGGAGCGCCACGGATCGCTCGGCGCGTTGCGCCGCGCTATTCGCCACGAATTGGCGGAGAGTTTTGAACAACTCCACTGGGCGATTGAACCCGCACAGGAGCAACGCGCCCAACAACTCGACCCGCTACGCGCCGAGGCGCTCTACTACGCGGCCCGCGAAGCCGTGCGCAACGCCGCCCACCACGGGCGCGGGGGAGACCCCCAACGCCCTCTCGCGCTCCACATCAGCGCTGCGTGGCGCAATGGCCGCGACGACCAACCCGTGCTCACTGTCACCGTCAGCGACGATGGGGTTGGCCATAGCCCCGCCAGCGAGCGCCCCGGTGGGGCCGGGGCAGGCATTGCTCTCCACAGCACCATTCTTGCCATCCTCGGCGGCTCGCTCAACATTGAACACACCGCTGGTGGTACGCGTGTCGCCATCAGCGTGCCGGTCATGATCGGGTAAGATGGGAGCGGGAGAACGGAGAACAGAGAACAGAGAACAGAGAACAGAGAACAGGGAACAGAGAACAGAGAACTGTAGTTGGTATAGTCCTTCTTGGAGGTTCCAGAAACATTATCTGAAGAACTATAATAGGGGCTTTAGCCCCGTATGGGCAATGTGAGCGTCACTTCGTAAGACAAGGTTTTAGGGTACGTTACAGTTCGCTACATCCCCCCCCTCCCAACCTCCCCCCGCTGGGGGGAGGAGTCCGGCTCCCTCCCCCCAGCGGGTTCAAGGGCGGACAGAACATTCGCTCCGCAAGCCGCAGATAGATGATGGGGATGCCACGGATGGCCCTCACCCCCTGCCCCCTCTCCCACAACGTGGGAGAGGGGGGAAGACATTGAGATTCTTGGCGTTGCAATGCGGTTCCAGTGGGGGACGTACACGTTTTCTGTCCGCCCTTAAACCCGCAAGCGGGAGAGGGGGTAGGGGGGGTGAGGGCCATCCAGTGCATACCCATAACCTATCCGCGTCCCGCCTCCCGCGCCCCGCGTCCCGCGTCCCGCGTCCCGCGTCCCGCGTCCCGCGTCCCGCCTCCCGCGTCCCGCCTCCCGCGTCCCGCCTCCCGCCTCCCGCCTCCATCACCACTGGTACAACTCATGATCCCCCGTAAACTCTTTCCCCTACTTCAATGCCCGACTTGCCGTTCCCGCGATCTCTTTGTCGAGGCCGCTGGGTTGCACTGTGCGGGTTGCCATACCGTCTACCCCATGCACGAGGGCTACATTGACCTCATGCCGCGCGCTGCCGCCTACGACTATGTATCGAAATATGTTACCGATGAGGCGGAGTTGGCCGAAGAGTTGGACTACCGTGATCTCGCGCCGGCGCTGCTCGCCGCTGGCGTGCGCGACCGCGCCCTGCGCCGCTTGTTGCACTTCGAGCCCACCGATGTGGTACTCGACAATGGCTGCGGCACCGCCAAACATGCCGTCTGGAACAGCGCCCATGTGGGGCTGATGGTCGGTAGCGACCCAGCGACGCTCTTTGCCGACCAAGCGCTCGTTCAAGTCGCCCTGGCTCAAGCCGACTCGCGCAACCTCCCGTTTGCCACCGGCAGTTTCGACAAGGCCTTCGCCATTGATATTTTGGAACACTTCCCACTTGATGTGATTGACACCTACCTCGCCGAGACGGCGCGCATTTTGCGCCCCGGTGGGCGCATGCTCGCCTTCTCCAACACCCGCGAAATGTCGCCCATCCAGCCGCTGATCAACATCAGTCGGCGTGTAGGGCGGCTCTTCGTGCGGGCGGGAATCTATGACTTCTCGCGTGAAGCGCGGCGCAAATCGGATCACATCAAAGCCCTCGAAACCTGGGAAGATGTCTTGGCGGCCTTCGCACGCGCCGGCCTACGCCCGGTCAAGATCGTCTTCTGGAACAGCCTCTTCACCACCTTTGTCGAGCATGTCTTGATGAAACTGGGCGAAGCCGCGCTTGGGCGCAAGGCGCAGCAAGCGCAGAACCAACAACACGCCAACGCGACCGAGCAACCCGCCGGAGTCGCCCGCGAGATTCGTGCCCGGCGACGCATCCGCCGCCAACTGCAACCAGGCAGCCCGGTCTACTTCGCGCTCAGCGCGATCACCCTGATGATGGAACTCGATCTCTGGCTCTTCGGCTGGATGCGCTGCGGCAGTTATTTCATTGTGGTCGAGAAGCCGTTGGAGTGAAGCAGGGAGCAGGGAGCAGGGAGCAGGCGGTTGGCATCATGGCTTGTTTCGCGCTATCCCGTTTTTCTGCTACAATCGCAAGGACGGCAACGCTAAAACCCAAGGGTACGCGAGGGAACATGGTTCTCTCGCATCCTCCCGTCGTCCGGCGGGGTTCAAGAGGCCGCAGGCCCCTTACGTTCATCCGTCTGGGGCGTAAGCCCCAAGTCCCCGCCCACCGTTTGGTGTTGGCGGCGCAGCCGCCAACACCAAACAAAATAAAGATAACTGGACGCCACAAGCGTCATCCAGGAGAAGGATAAGGATGAGCAGTCAACGGGTCGTGGTGGTTATGCCGGCCTATAACGCCGCCCGCACGCTGGAGCGTACCTACGGCGATATTCCGCATGATCTGGTTGATCATGTGATTCTGGTTGATGATGTCTCGCGTGACGAGACGGTCGAGGTGGCGCGGCAGCTTGGGTTGGAGGTGGTGATCCACGTCCAGAATCGCGGCTATGGCGGCAACCAAAAGACCTGCTACCTAGAAGCGTTGCGCTGCGGGGCCGAGATTGTGGTGATGCTGCACCCTGATAATCAGTATGATTCGACCTGCATTCCCGCTCTGATTGCGCCGATTATCGCCGGTGAACGCGATATGATGCTCGGTTCGCGCCTGCTGCGCCAGCCCGGTCAGGGCGGCAATCCGGCGCTCGCCGGGGGCATGCCGATCTGGAAGTACATAGCCAATCGCTTTCTTACGATCAGCGAGAATGCGGTCTTTGGCCTGCGCCTCTCGGAGTGTCACACCGGGTTTCGTGCCTACAACCGGCGTCTGCTCGAAACGGTACCCTTTCTGCTCAACTCCGATGATTTTGTCTTCGATAGCGAGATGATCGCCCAAGCGGTACTCTACGGCTTTCGCATCGGCGAGATCGCTGTGCCGACGCGCTACTTCGAGGAGGCATCGTCGGTCAATTTTCGCCGTTCGGTGGTCTATGGCTTGGCGACGCTCAATGTGCTGCGCCGCACGCTGCTGCACCGTATGGGCCTACGCCGCTACCGCCAGTTTAGCCTCCGGCTCGGCGATGTGATCAGCCCCCACCATAGCGCCGCGATTCTCGGCGAGCGCGAGTAAGAGTTTTCTTGGGGGAGGCTTCGCCTCCCCCAACCCCCTCCCTGGTATAAGCTCTATGGTTCTGTTGCAACGCTGGCGCCCGCTGGTCATACCTGGGGTGCTGCTTATGGTCGTGGTGGTGCTGCTTTGGCTCTTGTTGCGCTCCGCTGCGCCCCTGCAGCTCGTCGCTGACGCGCCCGAAGCCGCCCACTTCCTCAGTGGCTTCCACTTGGCCGAAGCCGGCGAAGAACACACCTTCCGCTGGAGTGGCCCCGAAGCGCGGGTGGTCTTTCACGGCGCAAGCTCGGGGGCGCATGTGCTACGCCTGCTGCTCCACGAGAGTGCGGCGGAGGCGAAAACACTTGCCCTTGCCCGCCAGCCTGAAGGCGGCCCCCTCGCTGCTTTTGCCCTGACTAGCGGTTGGCGGGTCTACCATGTGCTCATGCCAGCGGGCAGCCTAGCTACCTCCGGCGGCGCGCCGCTGCCGCTGGACTTGCAAGCTAGTCTGCATCGCCCTGGCCAAACAGGTGATGATCTCGATCTGCGTCTGCTCGGCGTGCCCCTGGCTAGTTTGCAACTCCAGCCCCTGCCCGCCCCTAACCAGACCGCCCTGCCGCGTACTTTTGCCCTGGGTTGGCTCTTGGCCGTACTCGCGGCTACCTTCGTGTGGCTTAGCACCCTCGTGCGCCCCCAATCTCAAGCAGCGCCGAGGTGGGCAGCGCTGCTTACGCTGCTCGGTGTGGGCGCGTTCCTGCTGCTCTGGGCTTGGCGTGATCCCTATGGCCTCGCATGGGCGCTGCCGCCCATGCCGTGGATGCTGGGGACGGCGTCGCTGCTGCTGTTGCTGGCGTGGCGAGGTGAGGCGGGGAGGCGAAGAGGCGAGGCGACGGCGAGGCGAGCATGTGGCGGCGACGGTGATAGCACGACGCTCAATCGCTGTTCCCCCTCTCCCGCTACGCGGGAGAGGGGGCCAGGGGGTGAGGGCCATTCATCGCCTTGGCTCACCACCCCTTGGCCGCTCTTCGTTGGCCTGGTGCTCCTGGCGCTCGCAGGCGGCATGTTGGCAACCCAACTCCCGCTGGCGGTCGGTGCGGGCATGGCCTTGGCGCTTGGGGCCTTGCTTTTGCTCAGCGCCGGGCCGCACGGGGTAGGTAACAACCTCTGGCTGCCCGATGGGCCCGATGTGAACCGTCAGCGTGCTTGGTTGCTCTTGGGCCTCATCTTCGTCCTCGCGCTCGCCTTGCGCCTCTTCCGCCTCGACGAGATGCCCTTTGGCCTCTGGCGCGATGAGGCGCGCCACGGCCTCTTTGCGCAACGCATCCGCGACTACCCCGCCTATCGGCCCATTTACATCGCCAGCGAGCGGGTAAATATGCCCGCTTTGGGCCTCTATCCCTTTGCACTGGCGCTCCACCTCTGGGGCGAGCAACTCTGGTCAATGCGTATCGTCACCGCCCTTGCTGGTGCGCTGACGGTCTTGCCGTTGTATGCCTTCGCTACGCTGCTGAGCGGTCAGCGCAGCGTTGGGTTGCTTGCCGCGCTCCTGCTTGCCGCGTCGAGTTGGCACATCACCATGAGCCGCTTCTCCTTTCCGACCGTCTTTGATCCACTGTTGGCGCTGAGTGGGCTGGCGCTCATTTTGGCGGTGCTTCTGAAGTTGCGGATGGGCTATAGGGCTACGCGAGATGGCCCTCACCCCCCTGCCCCCTCTCCCACGTTGTGGGAGAGGGGGAGAAGGTATCAAGATTCAAGGCAACGTACTGCCCCCCCCGCTTCCCGCTTCCCGCTTCCCGCTTCCCTCCTTGCCCTCATCGCCGCCGGTAGCTTGCTCGGCTTGGCGGTGCAAACCTACCACACCGGGCGGGTGGCGCCGCTGGTGGCCGCGTGGTTGGTTTTTTTGCTGCTCTGCGCCTACCCCCGTGCGTGGCGCACGCTGCTTGGAGGAGGCGTTGTCGTGCTGTTGGGCCTGCTGCTCACCCTTGGCCCGCTGCTCAGTTATGCGCTGAACCAGCCGGAGGCGTTTAATGATCGCGTGGGCGCGGTCTTTCTGCTCAGCCCAGAGGTGCTACGCGCCCAAGCGCCGCTGGCGGCGCTTGATGATGCACTGCAACGCCACCTGCTGATGTTCCATGTGCTGGGTGACGAGAATGGCCGCCACCACGCTCCGCTGCATCCCATGCTCGACTACGTGAGCGGCCTGGGGATGCTGCTTGGCGTAGCGGTACTCTTGCGCTGGTGGCGCGACTGGCGCAGCCTCTTCCTTGCTGGCGGGCTGGCGCTTGGCCTGCTGCCCAGCGCCCTCGCCATGGATGCGCCCCACGCCATGCGCGCCTTCGCCGCCATTGGTTTCGTCTATGTCATCGTTGCGCTGGGTTGGGTGGCGCTCTGGCGCAGTTTGGGGGCGCGTTGCAGCCGCTTGCGCCCCAGCCTCGCGCGGGCCACGGCGGTAGCACTTTTGAGCCTCAGTGTGGCCCTCAATGCCAATCTCTACTTTGTCGTCATGCCGCCCCAACATGGGGTCTACCTCGGCTTCTACCCCGTCCAGAGCCGTATGGGCGCCTATCTGCGCGAACTGGCCGACAAGCAGGAGTTGCCACCGCAGATCTTTGTCGGTGAAGGCTTGCAAGCCGATCCCGTCTTTGCCTTTCTGACCACCGGCATCGCGGTCGAACGTTTCGCCGGGGCGCAGTTGTCTGCACCGGCGGAAACAGGGGCGATCTTTTTCATTGGGGGCTATTTCGTCCAGGACGATCTCGCTACCCTCGCCCCCATTCTTGGCCCCGATCCAACGCCAGTCGCGCTGGGGCCAATGTTTCCCGATGGCAGCCGTCGGACATTTTACGTCTATCAAGTACCATGAACATTAACGGCCACACCAAAATCATCGGCTTTTTCGGCTCGACCTACCAGACGAGTAAGATGTACGCGCTCTACAATAGTGCCATGCAGTCCTTAGATCTCAACTACCTCTATGTGCCATTTGCGGTAGACGATCTTCAGAGAGCGGTTGAAGGGGTGCGCCATTTAGGTATCGCCGCGATCGGGATTACCATTCCCTATAAAGTGGCGATTATGTCCTATCTCGACGAGCTTGATCCCACCGCCCAACGTATCGGTGCCGTCAATGTGGTAATCAACCGCGACAAGCGCTTGATTGGCTACAACACCGATGGCTCAGGGGCGCTCCAGGCGCTCCAAGAAGCGACTTCGCTGGCGGGCAAAACTGTCTGCCTGCTTGGGGCTGGTGGCGCAGCGCGGGCCATTGCCTTCGCACTGAGCGATGTTGGCTGCCCACTCACCATCCTCAACCGCACCCCCAGCGCCGCCCAAGCACTCGCTAACGCCATTGGCCCCGACGTTGCATGGGGCGACTATAGCGCCCTGCCTGCCACCCTCGCCCCCACGACGATCATCATCAACACCACGCCTGTGGGCATGCTTGGCTCTGGGCAAGAGACGGCATCCCTCGTTCCCAGCGAACTCCTGCAGCCAAGCATGGTCGTGATGGATATTGTCACCAACCCGCACGAAACGCCACTCTTGCAGGCGGCATGCCAGCGCGGCTGCACACTCGTCTATGGTCAGCGCATGCTGCTCTGGCAAGGCGTCCACAAGTTCGCGCTCTACACCGGCGTCGAGCCGCCCCTCGCCGTGATGGCGGCGGCGATGGGAGGGTAGAGTGGCGAGGATACTACTGGTTTATTCGATTCCGTACTCTTTATGTTCCGGTTTGGCGGCTTCGCCGCCAAACCGGAACATAAACACAGGGATCGGGGCGTAGCCCCAACAACCTCAAAAACAAACACCATGACTGAACCAACCATTCTCACCAAAATCCTCACCCACAAGACCGAAGAGGTCGCTCGCCAGCGCAACAAGATCCCCGTCGCGGCGCTCCATGAGCGCATCATTTGCGCCCCTGCCGTGCGCGATTTCGCCATGGCGCTGCGTGCCTGCGCCCCGGCCACCGCGTTGATTGCCGAGGTCAAAAAGGCTTCGCCGAGTCGTGGCGTGCTTTTGGCGGCCTTTGATCACCTCGAACTGGCGCGTATCTACCGCGACGCGGGGGCGGCGGCCATTTCGGTACTCACCGATGTGCGCTTCTTTCAGGGTAGCCTTAAATTCCTTGAGGGCATCCGCCAAGTGGCGCACATTCCGCCGCTGCTGCGCAAAGATTTCATTGTCGATCCCTACCAGATCTACGAGGCGCGCGCCTACGGGGCCGATGCCATTCTGCTGATTGTGGCTGCCCTGGAAGATAGTCAGTTGGGCGAATTGCTTGCCCTGAGCGACGAATTGGGCATGGCGGCGCTTGTCGAAGTACATACCGCCAGCGAAATGGAGCGCGCCTTGGTGCTCGGTGCTAGCCTGATTGGCGTCAACAACCGCGACCTACACAGCTTTCAGACCAGCCTCGCTACGACGGCGCAACTGGCCCAGATGCTGCCAAGCGGCCCCACGCGCCCTCTCCTGATCAGCGAAAGTGGCATCTTCACGGCAGAGCATGTGGCCCAAGTGCGCTCCTATGGTGCCGACGCCATCCTCGTGGGCGAAGCGCTCGTTACCGCCGCCGACATTGCCGCGCAGACGGCGGCGCTCGTTGCGGCGTGAGTGCAGGTGCAGTTCTTCATTTGGCAACCGAAAAGGGTCATCATCTTGAGCTATTGTTGCGTCTCCTCGCGCGGCGCTGTGGGCCGTTGAGCGACGCATTGGTAGCACAAGTGCAAGCGCTCACCGCATTTCATCTCATTAGGGTGTGACTGGAATCTGTAGGGCGGTGCCCTACAACCCCGCCGGACAGGGGGCAATGCGGGGGAACTAGGTTCCCCCGCACCTCCTACCTACACATTTTGGTCACACCCATCTCATTATGGCACCACTCGTCACCTGCCTTGCCGATCAGCGCATCCTCGTCATTGGCGATCTGACGCTGGACGAATATCTCTACGGACGAGCGACGCGCCTCTCACGCGAGGCACCCGTTCCGGTGTTGGAGTTGTTGCGCCAGGAGTTGATCCTCGGCGGCGCGGCCAACCCGGCGCGTAACATTGTCGCTCTGGGCGGTTGTGCCACCCAGATCGGCGTCGTCGGCAGCGATCCCGAAGCGGCGCAACTCAGCGCGTTGCTGACGGCGAGCGGCATCAATCCTGCGGGCCTCGTGGTGAGCAGCGAGCGCCCGACGACGCGTAAAACGCGTATTCTAGCCGACGAAGCTCCACGGCTGCCGCAGCAGGTGGCGCGCCTCGATCGGCTGCAACGGGCCGCCTTGAACGCGCACGAAGAGCAGCAGATTCTAGCCGCTCTCGCAGCGCTTGTCCCGCACCACGATGCCGTCCTCTGTTCCGACTACCAGTTGGGCCTCCTGACGCCCCGTGTGGTGGATGCCGTGCGCGAACTATGTCAGGCGCACGGGGCGCTCTTCTGCGTTGACGCCCAAGGCAACTCCCACTACTACCAGGGCGCCGACCTCTTCCGCTGCAACGACCGCGAAGCGGCGGCGGCGCTGGGGCTGCCCTTGCGCAGCGAAGCTGAATTTGTGACGGGCTTGGCGCGTTTGCGCCACGAATTGCACGCCAAGCTTGTCATCGTCACCCGCGGCCCTGACGGCCTCTCCATCGCAGGCGCAGGCGTACCCTACCAGCACCTCGCCGCCGCAAAGGCCAGCGAAGTCTACGACACCACCGGCGCCGGTGACACGTTTGTGGCTGTCGCCACACTCGCGCTCAGCGCCGGGCTAAACGCCCTTGATGCCGCGCACCTCGCCAACACAGCGGCGGCCCTGGTGGTACGACGCTACGGCAACGCCGTCGTCAGCCCGCAGGAATTGGCAGCGGCGTTGGGGTAGGCGATGAGGGGGGATACGCCCAAGGGGAGGGATTGGGGAAGGGCGAAGCCCTTCCCCAACCCCTCCCCTTGGGCAAAAGCCTCAACCCTTCTGCAAGCCCACCAAGGCCTCATCTTCATTCTGATAGATCTCGGCGTACTGCGCGAGACCAACCATACGGAAGATCTTCTGGAAGTGCTGCGAAAGGCCACTGACGGCAAGCTTTTGGTTATTACGGTTGACTTCGGTGACGATACCGATCAAAATAGCGATGCCGGCACTGTTGATATAGTCATTTTGACGAAAATTCAGCAACACAAAACGGGCACCATTATTAGTAACTTCGCGGTAGGCAGCATTGATCTTCTCTTCCGCGAAGGTGGTCACATCACCGACGAGGTCGATGATCGCTACCCCGTCGCGCTCACGGGTGCTCACCGTCAGCTCGTCTTCCAGCATCATAGCTCCTCCAGAGAACAGAGAACTGCGAATCGCTCGCTACCGACTAAAGGCCAAACGCATACAATTGCCTTCGGGGCCGGGGACAAAGCTCGACTCATCACAGAGTTGACTGATCAACATCAGGCCCATACCGCGCAGCGAACCCAAACCAGCGATCTTTTCGCTAATGCTAAGAACATTGTCGCGGGCCACAAATTCCGTTGCTCCCTGATCGATTACCTCAATCACGAGGCGATCTGGTTCAAGGTGGCAATGAATAAATACGCGCAGATCAGGGCGCAGTGAGTTGCCATGCTCAATCGCATTGATACATGCCTCACTCAAGGCGGTCTTTAAGTCCTCAACCCGTTCTGCCGAGAGGCCGAGGCGGCGGGCAAAGGCCGAGACGGCATCACGAGCGATGACTTCGTAGCCGAGCTCGCTGGGAAATGAGAGATCCATACTGTTGTTAAGAGGGTTACTCATGATTAGGCATAGATGCCATAGGAATAAACGGGCATTTCAAGCGTTCTATTCCAGATGAATCACCATACGCACCTGATTGCCCCCACTTGGTGCCGTCGAGAACTCAACTTCATCCATTAACTCGCGGATCAACCAGATCCCCCATCCGCCCTTATCATCGCGCTCGAACGCCTCTTCGATCGTGGGGCTACTCGTTGTTGAACCTTGAGCCAGTGGTTTACAGCCCTGATCGGCCACGCTTACTACCAATCCATCTTTGCGCGCCGTCAGCAGTACCACTACCTTCATGGCGGCATCCTGCTGATTGCCATGCTCAATCGCGTTGGTCACCGCCTCGCTGATCGCTGTCTTCAGCGAGTCCACACGGTCATTCGAGAAGCCCATGCGGCGGGCGAGTGATGAGGCGGTATCCATGGCTACTCGCTCGTAGCCAAGCTTGCTGGGGAGCCGCAACTCAATCACCTTTTCCGGGCGCTCAGGCTGGGAGGTTTCGTCACTCATACGAAATAACCTAGATTGATCAGAAGCCACCGCTCTTCCTGAAACCAACCCACCAGAAGAATGTGGTCTATGCCATTGATGCCCGCCCCCTATCATAGCACGGGCATTGATAGTGTGGCAAGGGGGAAAGTGTGACCGTTCCCCTTGCGGATACTGCTGGTTTATGCGATTCCTTGGTGGTGCGGCGTAGAGGCACGGCGCTGCAGCGCCCTCCCGTGGCGGCAGATTATCCATAAATCATCTGAAAACATCTTTAATTTTAAAATTAGATGCGTAAAAAATAATTTATGTGTATCTGATTTTACAGCATTGTTCCCACCACCCCCACCGCTGCCGCCAGCCCCTGTTCGGCCCGCAGGGCTGCGCCCACCTGCGCGGCGCGCCGTTGCGTCGCTGGGGCGCTGAAGTGGCTGAGGGCGACAGCAAGCGCGTGTTGATCTACGTGGGCCACCGGCGCAGGCGCAGGGCCGACGCCCAACTGGTGCGTGCGCCGCCCCCAGAAGGGCTGGTCGGCGGTAAAGGGAATGACCCACGACGGCACACCGGCGCACAGTGCGGCGGCGGTGGTGCCCGCGCCGCCATGGTGGATCACGGCGGCCATGCGTGGGAAGAGCCAGGCATGGGGCACTTCGTCAATGGCGTGGGCCCACGCGGGTAGTGCGTCCGTGGCAATGCCCGCCCAGCCGCGTTGTACGATCACCCGCTGCCCGTTGCGCCCCAAGCCCTCCAGCAACAGCGTCGCCATGCGCGGCGCATGACGACTCGCCATGCTGCCAAAGCCAACGAAGATCGGCGGCGGGCCAGCCTCAAGAAAGGCCGCCAGTTGGGGCGGGGGCGTGTACGCCTCGGCCTCGGCGGGCAGGTGCAAAAAACCAATCGCCCGCGCCAAAGGCGCAGACGCGGGGGTTGGCCCCACCACCAGCGGACTATAGGCCAGCAGCAGGGGTGTGGTCAGGCCCGGTTGCGGCCACGCGGGGCGTGCTGGGCCGAGGGTGGGCACGCGGCGGCGCAGCCAATGGTAACTCAGCCGGTTGCTCAGATGGTAGATCTGGTTGGCGACATGGTGCGAAGCGCGGTTGCGCCACGGGCCGAGATCGGGTTGCAGCAGCGCTACATTGGGAAAGGTGTGGTAGGGCACAAAAAAGGGGAACAACTGCACCGCAAGATCGGGAATGCCCAACGCATGCGCTAATTGGTGGCCCGCATTGCTTGTCAGAAAGCTGTGGACAATCAGATCGGCCCCTTGCACCGCCACCCCAAACTGCTGCATCGTCTCACGGGCCAGCGCCAGCGCATGGCGCATAATGACCCACATCTGCTGCACGGGACGCTGGCCCGCCTCATCGCCCAACGCCCGGCTCAATTGCTCCAGATCGCCAGGTAGCGCAACAAAATCGAGTTGGTGGCCCTGCGCAAGCGCCTGGAAGCGCGCCGGTGCCGCCAGACGCACGCCATAACCCGCCCGCCGCAAGCCTACGCCCAGGGCCACCAGCGGCTGCACATCGCCACGGCTCCCGTAGGTCAAAATGGCGATGGTGGGCGCTGCCACGCTATTTCCCGTCCTTTTCGCCAAGCGTAATCACCCGTGGCCCCGCCTGCGCAAAACTGCAGCCATCGGGGTGGCTACCGCACGAACAGCCTGGCCCGCTCTGGCCGCACGCGCCGCCGTGCTCCTGCAAACGCCCCTTGCGCACCCAGAAGGCGATCATGCCCTCCAAGGCGCTGCGTTCGATGCCCAACTCGCGGCTCAGATCATCCAACGCCACCGGGCCGTTGGCCGTCTCGAAGGCTTGTAGTACTTGGTGGAGCATGTATGTTTCCTGGTATTTTTATGGGTTTTGCGCGGGCTACGCCCCCGTCGGACGGGGGGATTTTTTGGGGGCTTCGCCCCCACGCCCCCGTCGGACGGGGGATTTTTTGGGGGCCATGCCCCCACGCCCCCGTCGGACGGGGGGATTTTTTGGGGGCTTCGCCCCCACGCCC
>RSAS01000971.1:14583-16554 GCA_003934145.1 Candidatus Viridilinea halotolerans
GTCGGACGGGGGGATTTTTTGGGGGCTTCGCCCCCACGCCCCCGTCGGACGGGGGGATTTTTTGGGGGCTTCGCCCCCACGCCCCCGTCGCACGGGGCTACATTCCCAACAGCCGCCCCCCTTGGAATACGATCAGCGCCGCCACCCAGGCCACCACGAATTGGCCGATGATGCTGAACCACATCCAGCGGTTGCCGAATTCGTGGCGGGCGGCGGCAGAGGCTACCATGCAGGGGGTGTAGAGCAAAACAAAAACTAAGAAGGCGAGCGCGGCGAGGGCGCTGTGGCCGCCGCTGCTGGCCGCGAAGCCGCTCTGGATGGCACCCGTTAGGCCGGTGGGCGTTGCTTCCTCCTCTTCGGCTGCGCCCGCCAGGTCAATGCCAATGATGGCAGGAATGGCGAGCAACGCATCGCCGGTGGCCGCAGCAAAACTGGTCACAATCCCCACTAGATCTTCACCAAAGGTGGTCGCTTCAGCCGCCTCCGCTTCACCCGTATCCACCGCGTAGGTCTGGATGAGCGTAGCCACCACGACCTCCTTGGCAACAAAGCCGGTCACGAGGGCGCCACTTGTCTCCCAACTGCCAAAGCCCAGCGGCGCGAAGATCGGCGTTACGGCACCCGAAAGCGCCGCGAAGGCGCTCGCTTCGAGCGGTGCGTCGGCAAAGGTGCCCTCGCCACGCACCGGAATGGCCAAGAGCAGCCAGACCACCACGCTTGTGCCGAGAATGAGCGTCCAAGCTTTGCGCACAAAGGCCGCTGTGCGCTCTCGCACCTGGTTCCAGACCCCGCGCGCCGTCGGTAGGCGGTAGGGCGGCAATTCCAGCACGAAGGGCGCAGCCGGTTGCCCACGGAAGACCGTACTGCGCAAGAGCATGCCGCTGAAAATCGCTACTACAATGCCGGTGACATAGAGGCCAAAGATAACCATGCCCGCTTGGGTGGGAAAAAAGATCGCCGCAATCAGCACATAAACCGGTAGGCGCGCCCCACAACTCATAAAGGGCACCAGCAAGCCGGTCAGAATGCGATCGCGCTGACTATCGAGCGTGCGTGTCGCATAAATGGCCGGCACCGAACAGCCAAAGCCGACGATCATGGGCAAAAAGCTCTTGCCGTGCAGCCCCAAGGCGTGCATCAGGCGATCCATCACAAACGCGGCACGCGCCATATAGCCCGAATCTTCAAGCAGCGCCAGTGCAAAGTAGAGCGCCAACAACACCGGTACAAAGACCAGCACGCCACCCACGCCAGCAATCATGCCCTCTACGACGAGTCCCTCCAGCCAACTGCCACCCAGCCCCACCAGCGTGAGCAGCTCCGTCGCCCAGTTGCTCAGCGGGCCAGCAATCACGCCGTCAACCCAATCCACAAACGGCCCGGCGACCTCGGTGGTGAGCGTAAAGACCATCCACATCAAGAACAGAAAGATCGGAATACCCAACAAACGATGAGTGACGACCTGATCAATGCGGTCAGAGAGAGTCAATGGCGGCACTGCCGGACGCGTGAGACTCTTACTGGCCAACGTATGCACGAAACGGTAGCGTTGGTCTACCAGGGCGACATCGAGATCATCGCCGTAGTGGGGGCGCAAGCGGGCGAAACTCGCCTCCAGCGCCTGGCCCACCGCTGGGCCAGCCAGTTGTTCCGCTTCCGCCAAAAGTGTCTCGTCGCCTTCGAGCAACTGGATCGCCAGCCAGCGCGGCGGATAGACATCAAGCTCCGGCAGGATAGCGAACGTCTCAACCAGAGCGTCCAACTCGCGCTCAATTGGTGGGGTATAGCGTAGTGGTGCTTGCGGTAGCGCCATGTTTGCAGTGGCCATGAATGATCCTTTCTTGGGTACATTGCGTATGGTGGGGTGCGCCGGTTGGTCCAATACGTTGCGCATAAGACGTTTTTTTTGACGCAAAGACATGGTTCATCGCTACTTTACCGTCTACGCTCTAGGTAGTGCCGACTTTAGTC
>RSAS01000510.1 GCA_003934145.1 Candidatus Viridilinea halotolerans
TCGCCTGACGAGAGACCCTTCGCTGCGCTCAGGGTGACAGAACTTTTGTTTCTCATGGGGCCACTGGCCTGCGGGCCATTTCGTACTCAGGGTGACAGAACCTTTGTTTCTCACCGGCCACTGGCCCGCGGGCCATTGAGTACTCAGGGTGACAAAGCAACAGGGCAATCAACAAAATCCGCTTCCCTAAAGATCCTACGAGCCTTCCCTTAGCACGAAAAAGCCTTGGATTCGTAGGGGAGCGGCGCGGTGGCTGAGCTTGTCGAAGCCACCGTCTTTTGCCATATGCCCCTTGCGATAAGTGGCCCATGACCAGTTCATGGGCCTATTCATGTACCGCAAAAAGGGGCCAAAAGATACGGTCGGGTGGGGGGAATCTGGAAAGTTGGGTACGTACTATTTGTTATACTAGATCATGTTCCCCTTCAAACTGCTCTGTAATGACATGAAGGTAGTGCTATGGCAAAAAGCCCCCGCCGCCGCCCGCTGCATCACGTACGCCTGCTTATTATTGGCTTGGGTTCGTTCATTGCGGTTGCGCTGGCGTTTATGGGGATTATTTCGCAGCTCTACGCCGATGAATTGCGCCTCTGGCTCGATCCGTTGCTGCTGAATACGCCACTCCCTTGGGTTATTGCGGCGCTGGTTGTTGTTGCACTCGTCTACTGGGGGGCTGAATGGCTGAAGCAGCAGGAACCGCCCCCCGCGCCACTCGCTACGGGGGGCGGTGAGCTGCAAGCGGTTGCCCACTTGGATGGCGATCTTGCCAGTTTTCGGCAGCGCACGGGCTTTGTTGACGCGGCGCGCCATGCCGAGATCGCGCAGATTACGAAGGATCTGCGCGAAGGGATCGGCTACGTCTGGTGGGTACGCCTGCTCAAGCGGCTCACCTTTGGCCGCTTTGCGCCCCAGAAAACGCCCTCGCTTGTGCTGCTCAGCGGCTTGGGTGGCATCGGCAAGACGAGTCTGGCGCAACGGGTTGCCTATGCGCCTAAGATCAAGCGCCACTATCCTGATGGCCGCTACCACTTCGATTTTAATGGCTTGTACGCAGACCACCACGCTGAGAATACCCAACAAGCCCTGCGCCGCCTGTTGCGTGCCATGTGGCTTGATGATGCGCAGTTGAACGAAATCGAGACCTCCGATCTGCGGGGTAAAGCCTATCGCGATCGCTACCACAAGCAGTTACAAAACAAGCGCTCGCTGCTGATCCTTGATGATCCGCCCGAACAGGTTGATCTAAAAGCCCTCATGCCCCCGCCTGGCTGCGGGGTGATCTTTGTGGCGCGGCCCGGCCATGCGGGGATGCGCCGCGCATTTACTCGCTATGTGCCGCTACACATTGCGCCAATTGCCACTGAGCAGTCCATTACGCTGATGCAGCAGGAGTGGCAGACCGACTTTGATCCTCAGCTTGCCGCTGAATTTGCCCGCATCTGTAGCAACATCCCGTTGGCGCTCATGCTCATCAGTAAGATGATCCAAGCCGGAATACTCGATTACGGCTCCAACTATGCACAAACGTTGCTCCACGAGATTAAGCATGAACAGAGTAAACATGGTTTTATAAAGCGCTTCTTTGACCGCTTATCAGAGTTTATTAGTGACGATAGACCGGGGCATCAGCAACTTGATCAGGTGTTGCGTCTGAGCTACGACCGGCTGAGTCCTGCGGCGCAAGCGATGTTCCGCAGCCTAGCGATCTGCGAGACGCGCAGCTTTACGGCGGCGTTGGCGCAGGCGCTTTCTGCTGAGCAAGCGACCGCTGACGACAACGCGGCCAAGGACAGCTTTGATCAGATTAAGGATCGTGGGTTGATAGTGGCAGTAGAGCCGCAAGCCGCTAGGGATGATCGCGGGTTGGTGGTAGAACCTCAAGCCGATGCGCCGCAGCGCTACGAGTTGTACGACCTGATCTTCTTCTACGCCCGCAGCGAATTGGAGCAGCATCGCGCTGAGATTGCCCCGTTGCGCGCACGCTACGTGGCTTGGGCGGTAGACTACACGGTAGCGTTGGTAGCGCAACTTGAACAACAGGTGACACCCGCATACAGTCTCGCACTCGCCGCCTTCAGCCAAGAGCAGGCCCATCTCCTTGTGGCCTTTGCCACACTCAACGATCAGAGCATAGAGTTGGAAGCGAGTACACGCGATCGCAACCTGCTCAACCTCGTTGGTGCTGGCCACCAGGTGTTGCTCGCTGGCTGTGATGCAGCAGACAACCCCATGCCGACGCTCTACAACGCGGAACGGGCCGAGGCGTGGCTCGCCAGTGGCAACGCAGCGCTGGCCCGTACCCGCGAGGGGCTGCCCTCCGCCCTGCAACAGGGGCTGGTTCGTCTTGCCATTTTTGAAGCAACCCCATTTGAAGAGAGCGATGCCCAGACCATTACTGACCTGATGTCGCCGCAACTCAAGGATCTCTCTGCCGTGGGCCTGCTCGACGCACAAACCACAGACTACCAGATCAGCAGATGGCCCTACATTCGGCAGGCGCTACGCACCGCATACGCCGCGCTTCCCGCTGACAAACGCACAGAGCTTGAGCGCCTCTATGCCTACCACATTGCGCAGCGCCTCACGAAAGAGTCCCTGAGCGCAAGCCTCCTGCGCCATGTCGAACGCGGCCAGGGCTACGCAGTGGCAGAGGCGATGCACAAAGAGATCATCATCTATGCCGATACGTGTTACTGGCACTTCCAAGCGCAGCACGCCTACGCCCTACTCAGAACCTGGCTGAGCCAAGCGATTGCAGCGGCAGAAGCGATCAGCGATGCGCTGGCAGCCAGCGAAGCCCACCAGCGTCTAGGCGACATCTATGTGGACAGCAGTGATCATGATCGAAGCCAGCAATCACAGTTTCTGCCCCAGGCCGTTGTGCACTACCAGCGCGTGCTTGATGCGTTCCCCGAGGCCACGCAGGCGACGCGGGCGCGTGCGCAACTTGGCCTCGGCCTCGTCGCGGAACGGCAGCAGCAGTGGGCCGTGGCGCTGCAGCACTTCCAGCGCGTCCTCGGCGACTTCCCCAATGCCGCGCAGGATACGCGGGCGATAGCATGTAATGGCCTTGGCCACATCGCGCGACAACAAGGGGATTTATTGCAATCCGCCGCACACCACCAGCGCGTCCTCGACGAATTCCCCAACGCTACGCAGGATACACGGGCAAGGGCCTGTAATGGCCTTGGTCGTATCACGCGACAACAGGGGAATCTGGAACAAGCCGCCGCGCACTACCAGCGCGCCCTTGACGACTTCCCACACGCC
>RSAS01000771.1 GCA_003934145.1 Candidatus Viridilinea halotolerans
ATCCCCATCACCTATCCGTGACTTGCCGAGCGAATGTTCTGTCCGCCCTTAAACGCTTGCGGGAGAGGGGCTAGGGGGTGAGGGCCATTACGGGGCACCCCCATCGCCCATTCGTAGCCTGTCGAGCATATGTTCTGTTCGTCGTTAAACCCCCCATGTTGGGGCCAAACCTCATGCGCATTAACTTAAGGGGCCTGCGGCCCCTTAAACCCCGCTGGAAAGGGAAAGTTTTCGGGGCCATGCCCCCGAACCCCCGCCGGCAGGCCCGGCAGCGGCTTAAGTTAATGCGCATGGGGCCAAACCTCCACCCGACGCGGGGTGAAACAATGCACACCACCCAAGCTTGTGCTATTCTAGCGGCATCAGTTCGCAATTCGTGACGGCACCCGGCGGACTGTTCAGTTTTGGGTGCTGTGAAAGATGAGGGATGTCATGCGAAGACTTGCGATGTTGCTTGTGGCGAGCCTGTTGCTCGTCATGCTGGCGGCCTGTGGCAGCACTCCTGCCGCACCCGCCCCGACCACGCCCGCTGAAGCCCCAACTGCGCCCGCTGAAGCCCCGGCGACGGAACCAGATGCTCCTGCGACGAGCGACCTGCCCGATTTGGGGGGCCGCGAAGTGACGATTGCGGTGGAGAATGCCTACCCGCCCTTCAACTACGTCAATCCGCAGACCGGCGAGGGTGAAGGATGGGACTACGAGGCTTGGAATGAGATCTGCCGCCTGCTCAATTGTGTGCCGAGCTACCAGGAGGCCTCGTGGGAGGGCATCATTCAGGCGGTGGCCAACCAGCAGTTTGATGCTGCCGCCGACGGGATCACCATCACCTCTGAGCGTGCCGAGCAGGTGGACTTTTCGGATGGCTATATTCAGGTGGAGCAGCGCCTGATGGCACGGGTGGGCGAAGATCGTTTCACCAGCATGGACGAGTTTGTGGCTAACGATTCCTTGCGCTTGGGCACGCAGACCGGCACCACCAACTACGAGACGGCGATCAGCCTATTGCCCGAAGGGCGCATCCAGGCCTTCGAGCAGTTCCCCTTCGCCGTGGCCGCGCTGATCAACGGCGACGTGGACGGTGTGCTCATGGACGAGACGGCTGGCCAGGGTTACATCGGCACCAACACCGAGAGCATCCTCCTCGTCGGCCCGCCCATCTCCAGCGACGAACTGGGCTTCATCTTCCACAAGGGCAGCGACCTCGTCGCCCCGGTGAATGCCGCCCTCGCCGAAATGCGCACCAGCGGCTTCCTTGACGAACTGGCCGCACGCTACTTCAGTGATGATTTTGTCCTACCGGAGTAGGGGGAGACGCGGCGAGGCGATGAGGCGAGGACGCGGAGACGCCGCGTCCTCGCCTCCCGCCTCATCACCTCTTCTCACAGGAGACATCCGTGACCCCTGAACCCGAGCCTTTCGTTCCCACCACCGACGGCCCTTTCAGTCGCGCACGGCTGGCCCAATTTCCCTGGTGGCTGCTGATCATTCTTGGCGTCATCGTCTTTATGGCCTGGCGCATCATCTTTGATCCGCTCTACCGCAACACCTTCAACACCATTCTGCAGGCACTGAGCACAACCCTCTATGTCACGGCGGTTTCATTTGTCTTTGCCATGATCTTCGGGCTCTTTTTGGGTTTAGGGCGCATTTCAAGCAACTTTATTCTGCGCAACCTTGCCATTACCTACATCGAATTCATCCGTGGCGTACCAATGTTGGTGCTGATCTTCACCATCTCCTTTGCGCTTGTCCCCATGGTTGCGCGCACCTTTGGCCTCTCCAACAATGCCATCTCGTTCACCGTGCGCGCTATCATTGCGCTGGTGATGATTTACGGGGCCTACATCGCCGAAATCTTCCGTGCCGGCATCGAATCGATTGGGCGCGGCCAGATGGAAGCGGCCCGCTCGCTCGGCATGTCGCATGTGCAGGCCATGACCTACATTATCCTGCCGCAAGCTGTGCGCAACGTCATGCCCGCCTTGGGCAACGACCTGATTGCCCTGCTCAAAGATACCTCACTCGTCTCTGTCCTCGGCGTGCGCGAAATGACCCAAGTCGCCCGTCTGTCAGTCAGCACCACCTTCCGCTACGAAGAGACCTACTTCATTCTGACGCTCTTCTATTTGAGTTTGACGCTTGTGCTATCGCTCATGCTGCAATGGATTCAACGGCGTGTTGGGGCGAAAGAGTAGGCTCACCTTCCGGTGGGGGTTCGGGGAAGGCGAAGCCTCCCCCGAAGAACGTTTTTTTGTACAACGTTGGCGACTTCGCCGCCTGGGTGTAACCAAAAGGTGTAGGAAGGGTGCGCGAGGGAACCTGGTTCCCGCGCATCCTCCCACCGTCCGGCGGGGCGTGGGGCGCAGCCCTACAGGTTTTGCTCACACCCCAATGTATTGGTTGGTTGGCGGCTTCGCCGCCAACCAACCAAAAAAATCATGAACTCAGAGCCACGTAACGAAGTTATCGTCCAGATCGAACATGTTTCCAAACTCTTTGGCACCTTCCGTGCCCTCGACCGTGTGAACCTGAGTGTGCGTATGGGCGAAGTGATGATGATCATTGGCCCTTCGGGTTCGGGCAAGTCTACGCTGTTGCGCTGCATCAACCACCTGGAAGTGCCCGATGCCGGGCGCATCATTGTGGATGGCATTACGGTAGACAACGACGGGCGCCATATCAATGCGGTGCGCGCCGAGGTGGGCATGGTTTTCCAGCGTTTTGAACTCTTCCCCCACCTCACGGTACTCGAGAATGTCTGCATCGCCCAACAGAAGGTGCGTAAACGACCACGCACCGCGAGTGAGCAAATTGCCCGACAACTGCTCGAAAAAGTTGGTATCCTTGATCAAGCGCACAAGTACCCGCACAAACTCTCGGGCGGCCAACAGCAGCGTGTTGCCATTGCCCGCTCATTGGCCATGCAGCCCAAAATCATGCTCTTCGACGAACCCACCTCAGCCCTTGATCCCGAAATGATCAACGAAGTGCTCGACGTGATGCTCGCCCTCGCCCGCGAAGGCATGACCATGGTGGTCGTCTCGCACGAGATGGGCTTTGCGCGCAACGCCGCGCACCAGGTCGTCTTTATGGATCAGGGGCGCATCATCGAGCAAGGGCCGCCCGCTGCGCTCTTTGGCAATCCGCAGCACGAGCGGACAAAGCTCTTTTTGTCTAGGATCTTGCATTGATTTATTTGGGTGTGACCAAAAGGCGTAGGAAGGGTGCGCGAGGGAACCTGGTTCCCTCGCATCCTCCCA
>RSAS01000470.1 GCA_003934145.1 Candidatus Viridilinea halotolerans
CCAAGTGGGTAATCAGGAAAATCAGGGAACCATAGGATTACTGTCGAACAGGGAGCTGTGAGGTCTATGCTCGTCATTATTTGAAAGGTATTGCCATGGACGGCGCTAAAGCGCCTCCTACGAGCCTTGCTCTTGGGCTTATGCAACAATCTTGTGCATTCGGTGAAAAATGAGCGAACGGTAAGTCTATGCTCTCCCTTATTTGAAAGGTATTGCCCCATGATCCCAATTGGGGCATTGTGTCTTGGGAGCGCAAACGGGGTGCCGGACGCGGATCGTCCCAGGGCGCAGCAGCGGCCTTGGGGCTTTAGATCTGCACACGCTTGTGGGGGATGGCCGCTGCTGCGCCCCTACGTAGGGTGTCTACGGATTTGTGGGTAAGGTTAGCGCGTGGCGGAAGGGGGAGATGCATCGAAATGACGCGACGCTTCACGGTGCTGATCGAGCCGTCGGAGCACCTCTTCCCATGACACATTCCCATTATCATACGAACAAAAGTGTGGCTCTTTTTGCCTCTTGCGGCCTCGCTGTCCCGCTTTTTGTCCCGCTTGGCGCGATCCCTCTAGGGCTTTGATCTGGTGTAATAGAGGCAAGGGATACACCTTACCTCCGCAGGGCGCAAGGGGGGGGAACGTACAAGTTCCCCCCCGCCCATGTTCGCGCTCGTGCGCATCCACGAGGCCAGCCATGCAGCCACCATCCGCCATACACACCTGGGCCGCCGTCATTAGCGAACTCAACCGCGCAGAAGCTTGGGGGCTAAGCCCAACTGAGCAACAGCACTACCTGCACGAACTGCAGCACTACCTGCCTACCGAATCATCGCCCGCATTGATCCGCCGGGTCTGTTTTAACTACCACCACGACCACCGGATGGTCGCTTTGCTCCACGATTTGGGTCATCCCCAACACCACACGGCGTGGGCCGACTGGACTTGGACTGCAATCCAGATGTTGGCGCGTTCGGGTTGGCATGAAGGGGGGCAGTTGGCGCAGCACATCCATGATCTGACCCAACTCACCCTACGCGAACTGCTCCTCTCCCTTCCGCGCTTCCGCTTTCAGAGCCGCCTCAACACCTGGGCCTATGCGGTGGTGATGCGCACGGCTCAGCGGATAGAGCGTGGTTGACGCCACCACTATAATATAGCTATACAATTTTCATCCAACGAGAGTTCTTCAGGTACTGTTCCTGGAACCTCCAGGAGGGTGGGGTTTTCAGGAAGGGCTTCGCCCTTCCTTACGCATGAACGTAAGCCCCCGGCGAGCCTGCCGGCGGGGGTTCGGGGGCATGGCCCCCGAAGAATCCCCCTTCCGGCGGGGTTTTAGGGGCCGCAGGCCCCCGAAGTTACTGCGCATGGGCGTGGCCCCATACCCTGCCGGGCGGCATAAGGGTGCGTGAGGGAACCAGGTTCCCTCACGCACCCTTATGCCTTGAGTCCAATCAATTGGACTCGCCGTTTTAGCCCGTCCTGATGCCCTGAAACGCCAAAACAAAACTTTACAAGAAAGGATCCGATGCGTTATCATAAAATCTTTGCCTTCTTGCTCGTTGTGCTGCTCTTGAGTAGTTGTGGCATCACCGGGCAAGCTGCCGCACCAACCGTGCCGTTAGCTACCATTGCCCCAACCGGCACGCTTGGCACGACGCCCAGCGCCACGGCACCGCTGCCCATGCCGACGGAAACGGCTGTGACGGCACTGAATGACATCAGCCTTCAGGTTGAACTGCTGGCCGATGGTTTCAATCTGCCTACCCAGGTGACCCACGCGGGTGATGAGCGGCTTTTTGTGGTGGAGCAGGATGGGCGAATTTGGGTACTCCGCGCTGGGGTGCGTGCCCTTGAACCCTTCCTCGACATTGCTGACCGCGTAGGCGCGGCGGCCAATGAGCAGGGCTTGTTGAGTGTCGCGTTCCATCCCCGCTTTGCCGAACTTGGTTGGTTCTTTGTCAACTATACCGACCGCCAGGGTGATACGGTGGTGGCGCGCTATCAGCGCGACCCCACGAACCCTGAGCGCGCCGACCCCAACAGCGCCATGGTGTTGCTCCAAATTGCGCAACCCGCCGCGAACCATAATGGCGGGCAACTCAAGTTTGGGCCGGATGGCTACCTCTACATCGGTACGGGTGACGGTGGCAACGCCGGCGATCCCTGGAATAATGCCCAGAACCTGAGCAATCTCCTCGGTAAGCTGCTGCGCATTGATGTGGATGGCGTAGAACCGTACGAAGTCCCCACCAATAATCCCTTCGTCGGCCAAAGCGAGGCGCGCCCCGAAATCTGGGCCTATGGCCTGCGTAACCCCTGGCGCTTTGCCTTCGACCGCGCTACCGGCGACCTCTTCATTGCTGATGTGGGCCAAAGCGCCCAGGAGGAGGTCAATTTCCAGCCCGCCGCAAGTCGCGGTGGCGAAAACTATGGCTGGCGGATCATGGAGGGCACCGGCTGCTATGAGCCAGCCGCTTGCGATCCCGCAGGGCTTGAACTGCCCATCGCGCACTACCTCCACCGCTCGGCGGAAGGGGGCTGCTCGATTACCGGCGGCTATGTCTATCGCGGCATGCGCTACCCCGCGCTCCAGGGTGCGTACCTCTACACCGACTACTGCTCCGGCAACCTCTGGCTACTACACCCCACCGCCACGGGCTGGCAGAGCCGCGTCGCTGGCAAGACCAACCTGCAGGCGACATCCTTCGGCGAGGGTGTGGATGGTGAACTCTATTTGGTTGACCGCGCGGGGGGTGTCTATCGCCTGGGGCTCGATGAACCGCTCACACGCATCTGGTTGCCATTGGTGCAGGGATGAACGCATTGGGTGTGACCAAAATATCTGCGGGGCGTAGCCCCACATCCCACCGAGCGGCATAAGGGTGCGCGAGGGAACCTGGTTCCCTCGCGCACCCTTATGCCTTGAGTCCAATCAATTGGACTCGCCGTTTTAGCCCGTCCTGATGCTCTGAATCGCGGAAACAAAACTTTCAGAAATGGGGGAAATGAGTTATCATAAAAAGGAGAGATTTTCGGGGGCCATGCCCCCAACCCCCCGCCGGAAGGGTGTTGTTAGCACGAAAAAGTTCTGGGCGCGGGTCGTTGGCTTCGACAGGCTCAGCCAACGACCCGTTGGCTGAGCCTGTCGAAGCCACGGGCCGCCCCTCCGCCAGCCCAAGGCTTCTTCGTGCTAACAGGGTGTTTCTTCGGGGGCCATGCCCCAATACCTTTCAAATAAGGGAGAGCATAGACCTCAC
>RSAS01000848.1 GCA_003934145.1 Candidatus Viridilinea halotolerans
CCCCCTCTCCCACAACGTGGGAGAGGGGGCAGGGGGTGAGGGCCATCCGTGGCCTCCCAATAATCTCTTACACCAATTACCATTGAGCATGCCGCATGCCCAATGACAATCTAGCTCATTGAGATGCCATGCTCGGCTTTCAGCTATCGGCTATCGGCTATCGGATTTGGTATTACCCCCCTCATCCCCAAAGGACCCACCATGACTCATTCCAGCAAACTCACCGTCGTCGGCCTGGGGCCGGGCGACCCCGATCTCATCACGATGAAGGGCATCAAGGCCATCCAAGCCGCCCAGATCGTCTTTGCGCCGCGTAGCCAGGCTGAAGGCGAGAGCCGGGCTCTGCGCATTGCCCAACCCTGGCTCGATACCCAACGGCAGCAAATTATCCCGTTACGTGTGCCGATGCAGCGCGATGCGACACAAGCGCTGACGGCCTATGATGAACTGGCCACGACCATCGGCTCCCAACTGAGCGCATTGGCCGCCACGCAGCCCGACGGCTGCGTGCGCGGGGTCTACCTGCTGCTCGGCGATCCGCTGCTCTATGGCACCTTCACCACACTACGCACGTTATTATTAGACCGTTATGTCAATCTTTCGCTCGAAATCATCCCCGGCATCACCGCCTTTGCCGCCACCGCCGCCTGCGTTGGCCTGCCGCTCAGCATGGGCGACGAACGGGTCGCCATTCTGCCTGCGCCGCGCGACGCCGCTGAACTGCGCGACCTGACCAGCCGCTTCGCTACGCTGGTGCTGATGAAGGTGGGCCAGCAGTTGCCCGCCCTGCTCGCTATGCTAGCCGAGCTTGATCTCTTGGAAGATTGTGTCTATGCCGAACATATCGGCATGCCCGAAGAGCGCATCGTGCGCGACGTGGCGAGCCTGCGCGGCTACGCCGCACCCTATTTGTCGTTGTTGCTGGTGAGGAGTTGTGTGTAACCCTATGGAATTCTCGTTGACCCCCGGAACCATCTACTTCGTCGGCGCCGGCCCCGGTGCGCCCGACCTGATTACGGTGCGCGGACGCGCCATCATCGAAGATGCCGATCTCGTGCTCTACGCCGATAGCCTCGTGCAGGCGAGTGTCGCCGGCCTGACGCGCAAGCCCAATGCGCGCATCGTCGGTTCGTCCGACCTGAATCTGGAGCAGATTGTCGCCCTGATGGTTGCAGCGGCCCAAGCGGGCCAGATCGTCGCCCGCGTCCACACCGGCGACCCAGCGCTCTACGGCGCGATCCACGAGCAGATGCGCCACTTGCAGGCCCACAACATTCCCTACATCGTCGTGCCCGGCGTCACCGCCGCTTTCGCCGCAGCCGCCCGCCTCGGCGTCGAACTGACCATTCCCGAACTGAGCCAGTCGCTCATTCTGAGCCGCATCGCCGGACGCACCCCCGTGCCCGAACGCGAGTCGCTGCGCGCCCTGGCGAGCCACGGTACCACCCTGGCACTCTACCTCAGCGTAGACCAGATCGAGCAGGTGACGAGCGAACTACTCGCCGGCGGCGTCTACACCCCCACCACGCCCGTTGCCGTCATCTACCGCGCCACCTGGCCCGACGAGCAGATCACCCGTGGCACTCTGGGCGACATCGCCGCCGCCGTGCGCGCCGCAGGCTACACCCGCCACACGCTCATCCTCGTCGGCCCTGCGTTGCAACCCGACGCCGACGCTGCGCCGAGTCGCCTCTACGCCGCCACGTTTGCCCATGGCTGCCGTGGGGCGGACGGCGAGGCGAGGGCGGGGCGCCCCCTCTCCCACAACGCGGGAGAGGGGGCCGGGGGTGAGGGCCACCCGTCGCATCCCACGACCGACTCCCCCTCTCCCACAACGTGGGAGAGGGGGCCGGGGGGTGAGGGCCATCCGTCGCATCCCACGACCGACTCTCCGAGGGAGCTAGGGGGTGAGGGCCATCCGTCGCATCCCACGACCGACTCTCCGAGGTGGCTAGGGGGTGAGGGCCATCCATCGCCCCCCACCAACCTCCCCGTTGCGCCCCACATCCTCGCCGTCACGCGCAACGGCGCGGCGCTCGCCGTGCGTTTGGCCCGCGAACTGGACGCGACGGCGTGGGTACCCGAACGTTTCGCCACCGAAACCGGGGCCAGCCAAAGCTACACCGGCCCAGTGGCCGAAGCGATTGTCCAAGCGTGGGCCACCGGCCAACCCCTAATTCTCATCATGGCCACCGGCATCGCCGTGCGCGCCATCGCGCCGTTGCTCGACCACAAAGCCAATGATCCCGCCGTGATCTGCCTCGACGAAGCGGGCCGTTCGGTCATCCCGCTACTCGGTGGCCACCAAGCGGGTGCCAATGCTCTCGCCCAACGCCTCGCTGCGCTCACCGGCGGCCACGCCGCAATCACCACCGCCAGCGACACCCAAGGCATCCCCGCGCTCGACCTGCTTGGCCAAGAATTGGGTTGGCGTCCCGATCCCACTTCTGCCGTGACGCACGTCATGGGATGTTTAGTCAATGGGCTACCAATCGCATGTTTTATTGATCCGACAGTTGCGTCGTTACGCCCCTTGATTGAGCAATGGTTCGCTGGATGCCACCATCTCTCCGTCGTCACCACACCCACCGCGTTGCGCGACGAGCGTTACGCCGCAGCGCTCATCTTCAGCCCCCACCACCTCGCCGATCTCTGGCCAACTATTCAGTCCAAAAGCATCCGCTACCACATGCCCCTGCTCGTCGCCGGCATCGGCTGCCAGCGCGGCGTCCCCGCCGACGAGTTGGCGCAGGCGCTCCACACCACCCTGCGCGACGCCGGGCTGGATCACCACTGCCTAGCAACCCTCGCCAGCGCCGAGGCCAAAGCCGACGAACCAGGCTTACTGGAACTAGCCGAACGCCTCGGACTGCCCTTAGAAATCGTCAGCAGCGCCCAACTCAACGCCCTCGACCCTAGCCACTTCAGCCCCAGCGCCGCCAGCAGCCACCTCAACCTGCCCGCCGGCGTCGCCGAACCCTGCGCCCTGCTCGTCGCCAACGGGCCGATCTTGGTCAACAAACGCGCCTGGGGCAACTGCACCGTCGCGGTGGCGTTGAAAAGAACAGAGGAACAGAGGAACAGAGGAACAGAGGAGCAGAGGAGCAGAGGATCTGTTTCGTTAGAAGAGCCCATAGGAACGCAGAACACTGCGCTGCCTTTCCCCCTCTCCCACAACGTGGGAGAGGGGGCAGGGGGTGAGGGCCATCCGTCGCATCCCAAGAGTGTAACGTAAGAAGCCTCTTTCT
>RSAS01000686.1 GCA_003934145.1 Candidatus Viridilinea halotolerans
GGCAGGCAAGGATTGCATTGCTGCAAGAGGGCAACACCCGCGACTTCAGCGATCTGGTGGAAGCATTGATCCAGGCGTGGCTGCGCGAACATGGGCGAGTGACGAGTGGTGAGTGACGAGTGCTAAAAATCCGGCATGTCAACATTTTAAGTACGCGGCATGCTGAAATGTTAAAAATCCGGCATGTCAACATTTCAGGTACGCGGCATGCTGAAATGTTAAAAACGCAGCATGCCAGCATTTCAGGTACGCGGCATGCTGAAATGTTAAAAACGCAGCATGTCAACATTTCAGGTACGCGGCATGCTGAAATGTTAAAAATCTGAAATGCCACAAAGCAAACGGGCAACCCTTCTGGGTTGCCCGTTCGCTTTAGCCTCCCCGTCCTGGCCACAGGGGGGTGCGGAGCGCCAAGAATTGGTGATAATGGGCATTATCACCAATTCTCCCATGCCCCTTCCTGATGGCAATGCTCTACAGCGATCCACCGCATTGACCTGTTTTGCTGGGATTATCATCAAAACGAGGTACATGCGCGGCATGCACCTCGTTGCCCTCGATGCTCTGGAGGGGGAATGCAAGGGCGAGCATGAGTCTACAGGGTATCGCTTATTAGTATTTTCCGTTCCATTGCTACCGGAAGCTCATAATGGGCATTATCACCAATACTACCGAGAACCCACCTACACTAGCCCCTCACGCACCCGCTCTGCCGCCCACGCCTCCGCCTCGGCCTGGCTCGCAAAGCGCCCCCGCCGCCGAAGGGCTGGAATATAGACTACCCACTCCTCACCCTCGCGCCAACAGTCGAATGGCGGCGGGGGTGTGTTGTTGGTGGTGGGATCGGGGGGCGGCGGGGACTCTTTATGGGTCGGATCTGCGTCACATGACGTATTTGACGTATTTGACGTAATTTCCCGAGAGTTTTCGCGAGAGATTTTCCCCGAGGCAGAGTCTCCGGAAAATGTGTCAAATGCGTCAAATGCGTCATGTAGCAGACGCACTCCTAACAAAACTCGCACAACTTTCGCTGCAATAAACCGGCGATCACGCATAAAACCGCGCTCACTCATCCGACGGCCCCATAGGTTCTGCGACAACGCAAACTCTCCCGTATCCTTGCACCACTCTTTGTACGACTGGTAGAGATCGCTGATGCTTGTCGCATAGGTTGCGTCTGCCTCGGTGCAATCGCCCAACCAGCGCCCCACCTGGTCACTGTCGCTGCGGTACTGCTCGGTTGCAGCCTGCACTCGTGCGCACGTCCCGAGGCCGTTGGTGTGCCATCGTCGTCCACCTCATAGACATCTTTTTTAATTCGTAATTATCTGTTTTTATGCTGATTTTTATATATGGTCATCAGTATTTTAAGCTCGACTCTTATCCCTATTTCGTCGGCGAGTAATCTCCCCTTGTATCTTTTATGTCAACTATTTCGGGTGATCTGGTGATCCGAGGTGATCCAAAAGTCAGCATGACTCGCGAGGGGTCAAATTCGCCATGGTCATGTCGAATTTCGGATCACCTCGGATCACCAGATCACCCTTTTTTCTCTGTTATGTCAACCCAAAAGTATTATGTCAACTATTTCGGGTGATCTGGTGATCCGAGGTGATCCAAAAGTCAGCATGACTCGCGAGGGGTCAAATTCGCCATGGTCATGTCGAATTTCGGATCACCTCGGATCACCAGATCACCCTTTTTTCTCTGTTATGTCAATTTGTTCAGGGCTATTGAAATCTGTCTGATCAGGGTCAAGCAACCCAATACCTATGCGAATGAATGCTTTTTTTGTACGTTTACTGATCAGTCCACGAGTCTCCATGCGATGGGCGAAGTCTCGTTGTGACATAGTGTTCTCGCCGCTCTGGTCGCACCAAGAGACATACGCACGGTAGAGATCGCTGACACCAACGCTCGCATTGGCATGTAGTACGCAGCGATCTTCAATGAATGCAGCAATGACATCCTGTTCGGCGCGATAGGCAGCAGTTGCACTCGATACAATTTCGGGAGGGGTAAGTCCTTCTCGTTGCCATGCTATGCACCCATTGATTGCCCATGCTAGTATGCCTGGCATCTCTGCAAAGAGCTTTGCTTTGAGGCGGGGGTCTTTCTCGGTATCGCTGATAACCGCGTTGAACGGAATAAGACGAATACGGCGCCAGATACCATAATCATCGCCAGTGATCTTGGGTTTATGGTTTCCATACATCCAGAGTTTAAAGACAGGTTGAAAGTCAAAATACTCCTCACGCATAAAGCGTGCGGTGAGGGTGTCGCCTCCTGTCATGTCCTTTACCTTTGCCTCATCAAGGCGCCGGCTTTGGGCAAGCTCGCCGGTTGTTACCATACGTGCGCCTGGAAGTCGCGCAAGATCATTAGGAATAGCCCCCCCCATACGTTGCAGCATGATCATTTCTGTGGGAGCTTTGCGGAAGTAATCGCCAAGCAGTGCTACGAGAGCTTCAATAAAGGTACTTTTGCCATTGCTTCCCCCGCCGTGAAGAAAAAAGAGGCATTGCTCGGTAACATCACCAGTGAGGGTGTAGCCTACAGCACGGGCGAGGTAATCACCTAGTGCGGTATCGCCTTGGGTGATGCGATGCAGAAAACGCATCCAAGTGGGCGCGGTCGCATAAGGGTTGAAGGAGACTTCGATGCGTTTTGTTAAGAGATCGTCTCTGCAGTGTTGGCGCAGCTTGCCTGAGCGCAGGTCAATTGTCCCGTTACGACAATTGAGCAACCACGGGTCTTTGTCGAGCGCACTGTGGTGTACCGCAATTCCCGGTTCGGACTGTGCCAACTGTACCATTGCTGAGAGTTTGCTGGCACTTTCGCTAGCCATCGCCCAGCGAGCTAAATCTTTCCGTCTGCTACTATCCTCGATCTTGGCAGCCTCTGCGTACATATGGCGAATAGTTGATCGAGCTAGGCGGTGTATCTCTCCTGTCTCATCTTTTATCCACCTTGATCCGTCGTAGATCAGCCATGTTCCCCAGCTATGTACGTAACGGATACGATCACCGAAATGACACACCAACCGGCGAGCGTTTCCTAAGTCGGTATTGTGAGGGGAATCACTCTCTAGTGTCTTGGCTTCGGGTTGAGATAGATTGTCTCCGTGCTCCGCCTCCGGCACATAGTCCGCTGCCACCTCCACCAGCGCAAGCAACTCCTCGATCTGGTGGCCCGCATTGAGCCAGTCCGATACGTCACCCTTGGGCGGCAGGTGGGGCAATGCAATGATCCGCAGCCGTCGTGCCTGGCCGCAGAGCGCCTGAGCGACCGCTGCGGCGTGTTGATGCCCTGGCTCATCGTTATCGGGCAGGATGACGACATCAGCGCCGCGTAGCGCGGCGCTGTAGCTCCGTTGCCACTTGCCCGCCCCACCAACATTCGTCGTGGCGGCGAGACCAGCGAGCGCCAAGCGAGCGGCGTCCTTCTCCCCCTCGACTAGGTAGATGGTCTGGTTGGCGGCGATGGCCTGTTCAAGCGCCGACAGCCGGTAGAGTACCTTTGTGATCCCCTTGGTGTTCCAGGCCCATCCATCGGGCTGCGACGGGTCGGGACGGCGCTGGAGAAAGTCTTTGGCACGGCCATGCTTGCCCGGCTCAAAGCGGCAGGTCTGGTAGAGCAGTGTTCCTGCGCTATCCAGATAGTCATAGGTAGCGACCAGTTGCCGTGTGGTGGGACGGGGCCGCTCGATGCCGAGGGCTTCGGCCAGTTGGTAGAGGCTGCCCTTCTCGTGGGAGACATGATCGTAGTAACTGCCATGCTCGGGGCCACTGAGCGTGAGCTGAAAGGCGTGGGAATCGCTGCCCGGGCGAAAGGGAGAATCGCAGCGGTAGCGGTCGGGCGCTTCTTGTTTCAGACGCAGGTGGCGGCGATCCAGTTCGGCGAGGACGCGCTCAGCGGTTGAGGGAAAAGAAGCGCATTTGTTCGCATCAGGGGACATAACTCCTCCGCACACCCCGACGAATCCTCGCACAACACCGTTCAGAGGCTTGCCTTTGGCAGCTACTAATGCTACAATCGGGTTACCTTCTCGGTGTTGCCTTCGGGGACTCCGGGGTGTTGATAATCGCCATTTCCACAAACCTTGGCGGGGATCGGGAGAATGGCTACAAAGCGGTTCAGTAGAGACCTCGGTCAAACCGAGGTTTCGCTGATTCTTGGGGGGTACTATACACGAGGCGGGCGCATGGTGCAATGTGGGTTGGCAGTGGCGTGGCGGCTCCCAGGGCTAAAGCACCTGGGCTTCAACGTGTGCCACCCCACACGTATCGCGCTACAAGCGAAGGTTTTGGAGACCCCGATGCAGAATGTTGAGCGCCGCATTGTAAAATACCATCGCGCAGCAGGCACGCGGTGGCCTTTGTCATACTAAGCGCAGCGAAGGATTGCCCCCAGACCTGCCAGTGGCACTACGCATGGCCGCTACACGGTGCGCACCTAGCAGGAAGAAAGCCCCCTCCCTCATACCAATTGCCGTTGAATATGCCGCATAGCAAATTACGTCAGACCGCATTGCAATGAGGTATACCCTGCTTGTCACTCGTCACTCATCACTCGTAACTGGTTTCACTCCTCCTCCTCCTCGCCCCCGCCCCGCCCCATCCGGTACTTGATGTCGTAGTTGATGATGAAGTCCAATTCCTCCTCCGTGAAACCGTAGTGCGCCGCAAGTACCCGGTCGATCTCGTCAATGATGGGTTTGGAGAGACGTGGAAAAAACTCATCATATTCTGTTGCACCAGTTTTTTGATACGAACTTTTTCTACGATTACTGTTTTTTTGATAGTCTTGCATAAGCAAGACTGAAAGTGATTGAAGATGTGATTTAGTTTTAGATTTCATTGTATCTATATCAACAGGAAATAGCTCAATAAATTCACGACCAGCATGATACCCATCACAGAAAGCAATAAGATAGACAAAAAATAGTGAGCTATTAAAAACTGCAACTGCTATCATTGCATCTTCTGGCTTAAAATAAAACGCTTTATAATCTTCTGAGCGTTTCTCTAGATCTCTTTCACTCCAAAAATAAGGTATAAAACTGACAGACTTCACATAGTGACCAAGAATTCTGTGAACAAAAATCGGGTTGTTTGATTTTTCAGTCACAAAAAAGTCTTTAATTTTTTTTCTTTGTGTGAAAATCTTGGTAAGAACCCCGATGCTTAGACTGGTATTTAATTTAGAAGGAAGCATTCCCAGTCGAAGTGATGCTGGAATTAATGTATATTCCAGAAGCTCAAAGAGAACATCTCGACCTTCGCTGTTCCATTTCAAATAGCCGCCAGAATAAAAAAATTCTGTAGCTGATGAAGTGCGAATAAACAATGTTAATCGTTGTTCTGCACCACTAAACAATTTACTCGGTCTATTATTAAAACTTACTTGGTGAAAAACTGCATTTTGATAGAATAAGCGTAATATTTTCGCCATTCTTTCAGTTCCCACAATTGAAACTGGGACAATCATGGAAATCTTTGAAAAGTCTTGGCTTAACGATAAAGCTCGTTCCATCACAAAAGCATACAAATTCCCACAACTCTCCGTCTTATAGCCATAAAGCTTATAGCGATCCTCGCCATCCTTGCGCCGATCACCGCGCACCTTGCTATACTCCACATAGGGCGGGTTGCCCACAATCACGTCGAAGCCGCCCGCTTCGATGATGTTGTAGAAGGCGGTGAACCAGTGGAAGGGGTGGGTGTTGTAACCGCCGTCGGCCTCTTTGTGGATCTGGCCGATCTTGAGCAGGTCGGTGTCGAGGCCGGTGTTGATCGCGTCGAGACGGGCGCGGATGGCGTCGCGGGCGCTGCGCCCCTCGGCGGCTGAGGGGTTGAATTGCAGTTGGGCGTTGCGGTAGTTGCTCAGTTCGCGTTCGACGCTGCGGATCTCTTCGAGCAGCTTCTGTTGGCGTGGGTTGAGGCCGGCGATCTTGTCCTTGAAGACGAGGCCAATCTCGTCGGGATGGGCATAGCCCACCAGGGCGTTGCCCGCCCGAATGTTGAAGTCAATGTCGGGCAGCGGCTCGATGTGACGCGCATCGTCGAGGTCGGCCACCATACGCAGGAAGAGGCGTAGCTTGCAGATCTCAGTCGCTTCAGCCATCAGGTCAACCCCGTAGAGGTTGCGTACCACGATGCTCTTGGTGATGAAGTAGTCGCGGTTGGGGTGGGCGGCGGCGGCAGCGAGTACGGCACGCAGCGCCATGCCGTGGCTCTGTTTCGCCGCTACCAACTCCTCCATACGATCAAGAGTTGCCTCATAGATCGGCTTGAGGATGCGCAGCGCCGCGAAGAGAAATGCGCCAGAGCCGACGGTTGGGTCGAGGATGCTGAGTGGCAGTGCGCCACGCTCTGGATCGCCGGCGAGCGCGGCGTAGAGTGCGTAGAGCTTGGGCGCCTCAAGTTGGGGAATGAGGTCAGCAAGTAGCGCCTCCAGATCGAGGTTGACCGTCACCGCGGCGTTGATCGTGGCCAACTTACCCGCCTGCGCCTCGGCAACAATGGTGGCCACGCGGGCGCGCCGCGCCGCCAGTTCACGCTCCGTCTCGGTGGGCAAGGGCTCTTCCTGGCGCATGGCCGGATAGAGGTAGTGGGCCGCCGTCTGGGCCAGGTTGAGCGGGGCCAGCGTCAAGTTCGCCTTGTCACAGAGCACCGGAATGATCGTATTGCGGCAGATGTAGCCCGTAATATCGTCGCGGGTGTAGTAGGCACCCATCTGCTTCTGGTTAATATACTTCTCGAAGATATAGCCCAGCACATCGGGGTCAATCTCTTTGTCGCTCGTCCCCGGACGCTCGTTGAGATGCCAGCGCCAGCCACTGAAGAAGGCGAACAACTGCGTAAACGCCTGGTCGGGAATAGCAAGCGCCGCACCGTAACGCTCTTCAATGGGATGGGGCAAAAAGAGGCCGCCATTGAGATAAGGGATCGTCCCAAGCTTCTGCTGGGTCGCCGCGCTACGCTGCTGCGGCTCAAGCGCAAAGCCCTCGAAGAAGAGGACACAGAGAAACTCCCGATAGTAGCGGTCGGCACCAAACTGAGCCTGGCACCAGGTCAAGCGCTCGCGCAGATAGTCGGTCTGGTTGTTGAGAAAGCCCTTCGCCTGGACAAAATAGATAAACATCAGGCGATTGAGCATCACCGAGACATACCAACGCTGCTCGCTTACCAGCGGGATACCCTGCAAGAATGCCTGAAAAATCTCGCGCTGGCGCTTAAACTCATCGTAGAACTTCTTGGTAACCTGCTCCACATCAAGGTTCTTCGCAACGCGAGCGGTCACCTTGGAGATCTCAATCTGACCTTGGGCATCAAAATCATCCAGCGTAAAGGCCATCCCCTGAAGCCGCTGCAGCAACGCCTCACCGCTCTCGCCCCGACGATAGGCAAACTCACGCACACGCCGCCCCTGCTGGCCCGGCTTCACCCACTGCAAGACCGCATGGGTTTGCGCTGCATCCTCAAAAATCAGCAGATGCTCCACCTGCGTGCGCCGCAGACGAGTCTCAAGCCGCGTACGCACCGAACGCGGCGGCAGCGCCCCATCCTCACCGCGCACCAGATAGACCTGCATCCCCCCCGTATCGGCAAGCGGGCGCAACGTATAGCTCAACCCATCCAACAACTCCGTCCGCACCGTATCAGTCGGCCTCGTCCACTTCAGCGACGTGCGAAAAACCCGCTCCCACGCGAAATCCTGAATGGCGCTACGGAGTTGATCGAGCTTCGTGGACATGGGGGGGTTCCTAAATACTATTACCGCAAAAGAGCGCAAAGACGTGTCATGAAAGAGCAAGAGGGCTAGCGTCAAACAGAATGATCTCTATCAGCGAAGAGCCTGCTCATGCCAAGCCGCTCACGCTCGGCATCAAGGGTCGCCTGAAGTTGCGGCCATGCTTCATCTTCGTAACCCGATTCATCTGCCGCCCACTCATCAAGCAATGCAACAAGCCGGAGGCTTCGCTCACGATCAAGAATGGTGGTTAGCCGTGCTTGTTCAGCCAGGGGTAGTTGGCGAGCCTGCGTCAGAACATCTGCTAACGTTAGTCTACTCATGGGAAACCTCGGGTAATAATCTATGGCAATGGCTCACGCTCTTCTGGCATACCCTGTGGTTGACGAACAATGGATCATGCCCGATCCATGCGATCTTCATCGATAATCTGCGACAAGGGCGTTCCAGCAGGCATCGTTTTCCAAAGAGCATCAAGCGCTTCTTCAGTCAACGGCTGTAAGTCTTCCGCAATGATTTCGGGGGGTGCTTGTAAACCAGCCGCGAGCATCAAATCCTCTTCCTCTGCCAAGCTTACCTGCAACAGATCCACCACTCGTGTGAGCAACTCAGGATGGCGCTGCAGCGTCTGCATAACCATATGGATGCCTTGGTCACTAGAACTACCTGGAAGAAAGGTAGTAGCAGGACGTTGAAGCACTTGGGCGACCTGAAGCAGCGTGCTTACATTTATGCTGCGTGTACCACGCTCATAGCGGGCAATTGTAGAGCGGTCAACCCCGAGAAGATCTGCAAGATCATCTTGGCGCAACCCTCGTGATAAGCGAGCCTTACGCATCGCCTCACCCACTTGCATATCAACTTGGGATACGGTACTCATAACAATTGCTCCTGAAGAGGCGGTAAGGCATCAGGATCATCTGGTAAATAGAACTGAGCAGTTTGCTGTAGCCAGCGCAATGCTGCATCATATTGCGCTTCGGGAAGGGCATCGTAGCGAGGAATAGCGAGATCAAAACAAAATTGACCAAAGATCTTACCAAAAATATCCCGCCCACTGCGCTGCTGATAGCGGCTGGCAATACGCTGAATTGCACGCTTCAAGTAAGCTACCTGCGCTGCACTAATAGGGGTTCGTTTTTGAATATCGCTAACTATCTCCTCAACAACGCTCAGACGCTGTTCATGATTTTGCTGCATATGCAACAACCGCTGTAGTTCGGCCAAGGCTGCGCTCAACTGTTGCTGTTGCGGATCAGGTGCTGGCTCTGCAATACGGAGGTAAATTTGCGCTAGCACATCCACCAATTCGGTCTGATAGCGCACAAGTTTCGGACGAGCTTGATCGCTAACCATGTGCGGTGCAATCGTGGCCAACCAGAAGGGAATATATCTGTGTAAGAGTACCGCTATCTCGCGTGCTTGCCCATCAATAGGCACACGATCTTTACGCAAGCCTTGGCGCAATACCTCGTGCTTGCGAATACGCTCACTCTGACTTTTGAGGTCAAGCCCCAACACCGCACAGATAGTTCGCACAGGTAAGGCCATACCCTCACCAGAACGGTATACTGAGATCATAGTGTCGCCCGCAAATTCGAATTCTTGGTACTTCTCCGGAATGAGCGGATCCATAGCGCAGCCCTTTCTTGTCGTGCCATAATGTCACATCTAGTGTAGGATGTATGTACGCTTTTGTCAAGCGTGACATTATGGCACGTAGCGGGCGGTACTAACCCCTCGCTGCGTGACATTATGGCACGTAGCGGGCGGTACTAACCCCTCGCTGCGTGACATTATGGCACATTACATGGAGAGGGCATGGCTTCACTCATTGCTTCACACCAGCCCCAACGAACAGACCACCTGCGGCTCGGCGGGCGTGTCGTCGGAGGCGGATTGGATCAAGCAGAGTTTCTGCTCATCGCGCAGCGTCTTGGCGAGTTCGGCGAGCTGTTCGGCGCTGGCCCCGCTGCGCAGTTGACGATTGATCGCGTCGGCTGCCGCTTGGCGCAAGGGGTAGCGGTAAATGTCATCAATGATACGCTCGATCTCACTGCTGAGCAGGAGCGGCGCGGTGGCCGCAAGATCATCGCGGTAGGCGGTGAGCTTTTCATAGAGCCTGCGCCGCGCCCCACGCGGGCTGCCCAAGGCTCCGCCAAGCATCTCGCGCGCTTCGACCAGTGCCAAGGCACTCTGTACCAATTCGTGGTGCTGCTCGGCACGCGGGGCCGCTGCCGTCTGCAACGTACACTCCGCCGCTCGCAGAATCGCATACTGCGCCTGCGTCACGCTCTGGCCCTGCTCATCAATCCAGGCGAGCGTATCGGTACCTGCCGCCGACTTAAGATAGACCAGCACCCCTTTGGGGGCCAAGAAGGGCAGCCCGCGCATTGGTGCACTTGGGTCGTCCAAACGGCGGGCGCTGTAGACCACGTTGGGCAGTTCTTCAACAATCCTCTTCAATTGCGGATTGGCAGCCACGGCATTGCGCCAAATCTGATAGGCATACGAGGCAAGATCCACCTCGCTATCCTCCTCCTCATCGAGCGCCCCGGCACTCTCGGTGTAGAGGTTCTGCATCAGCCGTCGCTCCTGCTCCTGGTCGGCATCTTCAAAAAACTGCTCGTCTGTCCCCACCACCTCGCCATTCTCTTGCAGCCGCTGGCGCACCCGCGCCCGCAAGCGAATGATCGCCTCAATGCCATCGGCAGGCAGAAAGGTGTGGCAGAAGACCGTATCCGCCTGCTGGCCAATGCGATCCACGCGCCCCACCCGCTGGATGAGCCGAATAATCGCCCAGGGCAGGTCGTAGTTGACCACCTGGTTGCAATCTTGGAGATTCTGGCCCTCGCTCAGCACATCGGTAGCAACCAGCACATGGATCGGGTTGGCCAGCAGCGTCGGGTTCGTAACGCCATTCGAGATCGGGCTAAAGCGTTGCACCAACTCCGTGGGGTTATCCGACTGACCCGTTACCCCCTCAACCGCCACGATGCCGGCAGCCCGCAACTGCTGCACCACATAGTTCACACTATCGGCAAACTGCGTGAAGATCAACACCTTCTGACCATCCAGCCCGCGCACTAGGTCAATCAGCGCAGTCAGTTTACGATCCTGAGCAGGCAGCCACTGCCCTTGACGGGCCAGCACCTGAAGCAACGCCTCCGCATCCGCCCGCAGATCAGCCTTGAGTTGCGCCGTAAAGAGCGCAGGCCGCAGCCAACGAAAGCGGCTCTGCAACGGGCCAGCATAGAGCGCATAGCTCTGCGCTGCCCGCTGCTGATAGCTCGCCCAGGTATGGCCCTCACCCCCCTGGCCCCCCTCTCCCACGTTGTGGGCGAGGGGGGAAGGTGGCGTAGCCTCTTGCGCTCCTTTGCGCTCTTTTGCGGCTACATCCTCCTCCTCCTCTCCCACCTGCATCCCCTCACTCTCAGCATCCTGATCACTCTCCAGCGCCAACCACTCCGCCGCCTGGGTACCAAGCGGTAGCGGCAGATCATGCTCCAGCGCATGCAGCACAATCGCATTGCGCAAAATATGGCGGTCGAGCGACTGGAGAAAGACCGCGCCACCCGACTCAAGCCGTTTGAAGAGATTGGTGCGACAAAAGCCCATCAACCGCTTACCCGCACGGGAGAGGTTGTCGAGCAGCGGGCGCTCACTCGCTGTAGCCAACTGAGGCGCCTTCGGCTTGAGGTAGTTGGCCAAGCCATAGCGCGGCAGCGCCAACTTACCAATCGCCTCCACCACCGGCGACGCATAGAGTTGCTGGTAGGGATCATCCGGGTCATGCGCCGCCACCGCCACCGTGCGCGGCACCCGCTCAGGGAAGTAGAAAGGCGCCTGATCCGCCAATTCCAGATAGTACCGCCGGCGCTCCGCGTCAAGGGTTGCGTAGTGCTCCTTAATAAACGAACGGGTACGCCGCACCATAAAGAGGCGCATCAACTCACGCCAATCATCGGCATGGGGGCTCAACTCAAACGCCCGCAGCGTACGTGGCTGCACCTGCGCCTGCAACAGAAGCGTATCACCACCAGCCTTGAGGTAGACATCAGGCTGAATGCCAAGATTCCGCTCGCCGGTGAGAAAGAGGCGCAACTGAGCACTCAGATCGAGATAAGACTTGTTATAGGGCGTAGCCGAAAGGAGAATCACCTTGCACTCACGCTCACCGAAGGCATGGATATAGTCAGCCAGCGCCCGATAGCGCCGCCCCTCCGGATTACGCAGCGTATGCGATTCATCCACCACAATCAGCTTATAGCGCGGCGGAAGATTAGGGAACTCCCGCTGCACCATACTAAAAGGGACAATCTTCGCCCCAAGATCCCAATCACGATCATACTGCTCCCACATCGCCACCAGATTCTTCGGGCAGACAATCACCGGACGCAGATTAAAATCATCACGGAAGATCCGTATCAGCGCACTCGCCATCATCGTCTTGCCCAGGCCCACCACATCACCAAGCAGCACGCCACCACGCTCATTGAGATGACGGGCGGCAATCTTCACTGCCGCCTCTTGGAAATCAAAGAGCTTCCCGCGAAAATCGTGGGGCAGCGTAAACTCATTCAAACCAGCGCGGGCCTCTTCAGCCAAATGGTAGGCCATCTTGAGATAGATATGGTAGGGCTGACGCTCCACCCCGGCCCACGACTCATCAAGCGCCGCCAACAACTCGCGTGAAAGATCAACCGACCAGTCATCCTCCCAACGCGCAACAAACCATGCCGCAAGCTTCTCATTATCGAGAACATCCGTAATCTTCGTATTAAGTTCACCCTGAACGCGCAAGCCCGACATCGTAAGATTACTCGAACCCAGATAGGCGGTCACCGGATTATCAGCATCATCACGAAACGCCAGATAGAGCTTGGCATGGAGGTTATAGCTCAAATGGAGCTTCACCTGCACCTTACCCGCCTGAATTTGCTGGCGCAGCGTACACAACGCACGCTCATCAGCATTCGTAGGAAACATCCCCACCAACTGTGTACGAAAGGCCTGCGCCACCCGAGTCTTAAGCTGCGCCGCACGAGCGAGATCCAACTCATCGGCACCCTTGCGCCACTGGCGCTGAAGGCGGCGCAACTCCTCATCGGGACTCTCACTCATGCCAATCAGCACACGGCAACAGGCATCATCACCACCAGCAAAATGGTTGATCGCATCAGCCACCTGGCCCCAGCCACTCAAACGAAAAAAGCCAATACAAAAATCGGCCCGCCGCGCTTGGCGCAGCGTCTTGAGCAGCGCATCAACCAACTTCTGATCGATGTTGTCGAAGATTTTTGTAGCTTTAGGAAGAGTCATGGGAAGTAGTGTTTAGTTCTTCTCACCGCTAGGTGCAAGTATAGCATGCCATGCAACAATAGAGTCACTAGGCGTAAGAAGTGCGATCTACAGACACACATCGCGGTCGGCGGCTCACTGCGAAAGATACGAGCCTCCAGCAAGTCGAGGAATAGCAACCGTTACGACGGAGGGCTACCCCAATACTCGCCCCACCAGTCGCATTGCGCGACAACAAGATCGAAGCACGGGCCGACTGGCCAGAACCTCACCACCGGCGACGAGCCGAGCCGAATCATCCGGTAGCGGGGCAACGCGGCAGCGGAGCGCGGCAACGGGCAGCGCGAAACGATTCGGAAGGTCAGGGCAACAGGCAGCGCAACGCTCGTTGCTCACCAGAGGCCGGTGGTCAAGACCAAAGCCGACGAGCGAGCCAGCATGGACGGATCGGCAGCGCAGCAGGCAACGGGGGGAGCGTTGAGCCGCCAAAAGCAGGGCAACGGGCAGCAGAGGGCCGATGGGCCGATTCGGTGTGTGTAAGGCTTTTCCGCTCCGGTTCAAGACCGCAAAAAAAAGAAGGCCTAAAAAGCGGAAGGGAGACTATATAATGTCTGGTCATCGTAAGGCATTTTAGCCCGTCCCAATGCGCTCGGTGTTTGCGCCTTGTGACACCGTGAAGACCCCGTGAAGACCCCGTGAAGACCCCGTGATGTCACGTTGTTTTTGCAATATAACGGCGCAAAAACTCTTTACACTTTTAAGGAGGGGTACACGAGGAAACCTGATTCCCTCACACCTCCCTGCCTCCGGCGAGGCGGCAGGATAGCCAACTAGCTACGGTGGGTATCCGCATAGCTATGCGGCATACCCTACTTGTCACTCGTCACTCGTCACTCATAACTGGTATAGCAACGGGCGCGCCACATGCTACTACCAGCAACGCAACATCACGCGGCGTTCCAGCGCGTTCAAACGCCATACCAGCGTCCCGCCGCGCCAGCACCACGGGCCAACCCACAGCGAGGAAGGTCTGGGCTTCTGCCCACCCTTGCTCATTACTGGATTTGTTGTGTGTAGAGAAGGAGATTACTACATACAACAAGCTAATATAAGCCCCGGATCTGCGCCGTGCAGCGCGAGAACAATACGAAGAAACCAAACATAGGTTCCGATTATCAACACTAATCGGCAGCTACCTGTACCCCATACGGCCCCTGCTGCGGGTGTGGAGGATAGACGTGTTCGATAGAAAAGCATTTGTTCGCTATGCTACAATAGCGGCAGCAACCCGCGAATTGCCCATATGCGAGGGAGACACGCGATGACGACCATAACGCCTGAGCAGGTACTCGATCTAGCGCGCCGCCTCGCTCCGGCAGAGCAGCGCTGGCTGGCGCTGCACCTCCAGGAACATTTAGCGACAACTCTGCCAGCGCACGCAACTCTGGATGAGGCGGTTGATCTCTATCTCGCCGATGCATGTAGCCTCGCGCGTGCCGCTGATCTCGCCGGAGTCACACGCTGGGATCTCTTAGATCGGCTCCAAGCGCGTGGTGCGATGCAGCTTCCCAGCGAAGATCGCTCTGCCGATGAGCTTGATGATCTCGCCGAGCGATTGGAGCAACAGGGGCTGCTGTGACGGTCGTAAGCGACACGAACATCCTCAGCTCGCTGGCTGCTGCCGACGCCCTTGCAGCGCTCCAACGGCTGTTTGTTCGCTCAAGGATACGTGTTCCACCAGCAGTTCGTGATGAACTCCAGGCAGCCATTGACCGTGGCCGAACCTATCTTGCACCTGTAATTGACGCAATCGCTGCGGGTGACATCCCGGTGCTGGCCTTGACCGACAATGAGCGCGTGCTGGCCACCGCACTGCCGCAAAGACTCAATGCTGGCGAATGCGAAGCAATTGCGCTCTGTCACCAGCGCCGCATCCCCTTGCTCAGTAATGATCGCCGCGCCGTGCGCTACTGCCAAACCAATGGGATCGATGTAGTTGATCTGCCCGCGATCCTGCGCCTCTGCTGGACACGGCAGATCATGACCGCTACCGACGTGGTGCAGATCATCACACGGATGGAGCAGGTCGAGCGGCTCACACTAAGTGACGCGCAGCGCGAAGCGATCTTCGCTCCGCAGCGGCGACGGCGCTAGGAAGCGCATCACTTGATCAACAACATTGCTTTTGTGCTACTGCAAATGCATGCATCATCACGCCAATTGCGCGACTGGCGTGCCAGTCGCGCAATTGGCGTGGTGAGAAGATCAGACCTTCACCGGAACGCACAGCCAAGACAACGCCATCAAAGAGCGGGATCGGCAGTTGCTCATGGGGCGACAGGGCAGGGGCAGAAGGATCTCGGGACACCAGCTACTCTATAATTCTTGGTGCGTTTTACGCACCAAGAATAGTCATATGACACTGCTTGGTGCGTAGAACGCACCAGAAGATCATTCTGCACGGCTCTTCAGCGCTTGCTCGTGAAGCTGGATTGAATTGCTCAACTATGTGTAGGTGCGCTCTAACAGCTCGCGTAGATCGTCAGCCATCCTGACCCCCTTTTCAGCGCAGGCCATCTTGATGCGCCGGTGGAGGCTCTCTGGTACATCAATGGTGAGGCGCTTCATTGGCTCAGGAGGCTCCGATTATTCACCCAATCATCGGCAGTCTCTGCGGGCTTCGCGCTTGGCTTGCTGCCAAAAGGGACACGCTTGATACTCATGGCTGCTCCTTCCGAGCGAATTGCAAAATCTCATCGGTCAGGGCATTTATCTCCTGAGTCGCGCTGCTCTTCGGATCAAGCTCCATCACGGTGCTGCCCTGTGCCGCACTCTCAGCAAAAACAACGCGCTGGCTGATGGCACTCGCCAACACAGGGTAGGAGTAGTCCGACAGCGCCTCGGCTACATCTCGACCAATCGCCGTATTTACGATTTTACGATTGATCACAAATGCGCTCTTCTGGTTCGGCTTGAAGGCAGCAGCCTCAGTGAGTAGATCGGTAATCTCTTTCGCGGCCCACACATCATAGGGTGAGGGCTGTACCGGCACGAGGACAATATCGGCTGCCATGATCGCTGCACGCGCCAACTCGTTCACGCGGGGCGGGCCATCGATCACAATGACATCGTAGTTGGGAACGTGGGCTTGAACCTCGCGGTGCAAATTCTTGGTGGGCAGACCGATCACGGCAAAGCGCGGATGGGCCTGGCGGCTCGCAGACCAATCTAGCGCCGAACCTTGCGGGTCGGCATCTACCAAAAGCACACGCTCTCCGCGCAGAGCCAGGGCCATTGATAAGTGAACCGCCAGGGTCGTCTTACCCACGCCGCCCTTCTGATTGAGGAACGAGACAATCATGCGCTGCCAGACCTTCCTTGCTCCTTGGAGCGTAGCGTCGTAAAATCGTAAAATCGTAAAATCGTAAAATCGTAAAATCGTAAAATCGTAAA
>RSAS01000622.1 GCA_003934145.1 Candidatus Viridilinea halotolerans
GTGGGTAATCAGGAAAATCAGGGAACCATAGGATTACTGTCGAACAGGGAGTTACAGGAGCTAGGTATTGACCGTATAGATTGGTTCAAGACCGATGCACAAGGCATTGATCTTGCCCTCTTTCAGAGTTTGCATGCTGAGATACGCGAAAAGATCTTAGCGGTTGATATTGAGCCTGGTCTGGCTGAGAACTATGTAGGCGAAGATACGTTTCATGCAGCGCATCCGCAACTCCTTGCTGAGGGGTTCTGGCTCTCATCGCTTGCGGTGAAAGGGGCTGTGCGTATGCGCCCTGCTACTGTGCAAGCGCTGGCAGCCGATCTCGCCGACACCTACAGCGCGGCGCTCCCTCTCCCCTTGCGACCAAGTCCTGCTTGGTGTGAGGCAAGATACCTGCGCAGCTTAGAGGTGTTGGGCGCACAAGATGCGCCTGCACGCTCATATATCCTGCTCTGGATCTTTGCCATGATCGAGCAGCAGTGGGGCTATGCGTTAGAGGTCGTGCAAGCATATGCTGCGCGTTTTGGCTCATCAGCAGTAGTGCATCAGATGCGCCAAGAGTCGCTACGGTCGATCCGCAGAGTGTATAACAGGCCGGGGCTCTTTATCAGGCGCTATATGCCAACGTTTGTAAAAAATGTGGCGAAGCGTGTCTTGCGTCGTCATTAGAGAAGATAGCGCATGAACCCCCTCCACCTTACCTTTAGCGATGGCTCAGGCGGGGCCGATCGGGCGGCGCTGCGTCTGCATCAGGCCATGTTGCAGCAGGGTGTGGCGAGTCGCATGCAGGTGGCGCTGAAAGAGCGTAATGACCCTGCCATTGAGGGGTCGCGCTCGGAGTGGCAACGGAGCATGCTCTTCAATCGCTCGCGGGTGGCGAGTGTCGGTCTTCGTCTGCAACGCCCCGCTGACCATAACCCGCGTTCGCTGGCGCTTTTGCCCTCTGGGCGTGTGCATCGGCTGAACCGTGAGCATGCCGATCTGCTGCACTTCCACTGGATCTGTGGCGAGATGCTCTCGGTTGAGGATATTGGTCGCCTGCGTAAGCCGCTGGTCTGGACGCTACACGACATGTGGCCCTTTTGCGGCGCGGAACACTATGCGACTGATGGGCCAGAGGCGCGTTGGCGGCATGGCTACACTACTGCTAATCGCCCAGCGGCACAACGCGGCCTCGATCTTGACCGCTGGGTCTGGCAGCGTAAACAGCGGGCCTGGCGGCGACCGATCCATCTGGTCGCGCCGAGCCAGTGGATGGCCGATTGCGCCCGTGCAAGCGCACTGATGCATGATTGGCCGGTGCGTGTTATCCCCAATCCGCTTGCTCTGAACGCCTTTCGCCCCGTCCCGCAGCCCCTCGCCCGTCAACTGCTCAATCTGCCGCCAGATCAGCCCTTGGTACTCTTCGGGGCGATAGGCGGGGGGCAAGATCAACGCAAGGGGTGGGATCTCTTGCAGGCGACTTTAGCGCAACTTGCCGGCACTATGCCCAACGTAGCGGGGGTCATCTTTGGCCAGACGCAGCCGCCCGCTCCGCCGCGTTTGGGGCTACCGCTCTACTGGATGGGCCACATGCACGACGATCTCAGTTTGGCGTTGCTCTATAGTGCCTGCGATGTGATGGTGGTTCCTTCGCGTCTCGACAATTTGCCCCAGACAGGCACCGAAGCGCAGGCGTGTGGCTGTCCGGTGGTGGCCTTCAACGTGGGCGGCTTGCCGTCGGTAGTCGAACACCAGCAGACCGGCTATTTGGCCCAGCCCTTTGCTATTGATGATCTCGCTGCGGGCATCGCCTGGGTGCTAGAATCAGCAGAACGCCAGCAGCGCCTCGCGGCCCAAGCGCGCGCCCGGGCAGAACGCCTCTGGGCGCCAGAGGTGGTGGTCGCACAGTATCGGGAAGTCTACCAGCGGGCGCTTGGGGCGGGGTAGTTGTAATATAGGCAGTAGCCGCCATGACCGACCTCACCAAACCCCACGATAAGTTCTTCAAGGCCATCTTTAGCCAACCTGGGGCCGCCGAAGTCTTTCTGCGCGAGTTTTTGCCCGCTGAGGTGACGGCGCTCTTCGATCTGGCGCACATCCAGCCGGTCAAGGATTCGTTCGTTGATGCCACTCTGAAAGAACACTTCTCCGATCTGCTCTTTGCAGTGCCGCTGCACGACGCTGACACGCATGCCTTCGTCTGCATCCTCTTTGAGCATAAGAGCTCGGTAGACCACCTGACCCCGTTGCAGGTGTTGCGCTACATGGTGCAAACGTGGGATAGTATGCAGCGCCAGCAGCGCCCGCTCGCTCCCATCTTGCCCATTGTGGTCTACCATGGCACGCAGCGTTGGACAGTCTCAACCGACTTCCAAGCTCTCTTCGATCTCCCTGCCGCCCTCCAGCGTTACACGCCAACCTTTCACTATCACCTGAGCGACCTGACGACCGCTCGCGACGAGCAACTCAAAGCAATGGCATGGGTGGGGGCGGGCATGTTGGCGCTCAAATACAGCTCGCGGCGCGATCTGATCGAGCGACTGCCGGAGGTGGTTGAACTATGGTATAGTTTTTGTGATCAGATCTCCGGTCGGGACGACATGCTGACGCTGCTGCGCTACCTCGCCGCCGCCGGCAAGCATGTGACGCTGCAAGAGATCATTGACGTGGTAGGGACAACCATCCCCTTGGGAGGTGCGCTCATGGGTACCATTGCCGAAGAATTGATTGAGCAAGGCATGCAAAAGGGTAAGCAACTCGGCATGCAAGAGGGTGAACAAATTGGCCTGCAAAAGGGTGAACAGATCGGCCTGCAAAAGGGTGAACAGATCGGCCTGCAAAAGGGTAAGCAAATCGGCCTGCAAGAGGGCTTGCGGCAGGCTCGCCAACTGGCGCAGCAGGGCCGCCAACTGGCGCAGCAGGGTCTGCTGACTGGCATCCGCCTCTCGTTGAAGTGCAAATTTGGCGCAGACGGCGAAGCCCTAATGCAAACGATCACGACCATTGAAGATGTCCCACTACTCCAGTTGCTCGCCGATGCTATTGAGCATGCCGAGAGTGTCGAGGAGTTGCGGGCGTGGTTGGCGGATGAGGCGGAGTAGTGTTGGGGAGCGGGAAGCGGGGAGCGGCTCTCAGGTATACAGTTTTTAAGAAGCTATCGTCGCCATTGAACGATGTAGCCACGTAAAGTAGCCGCCATGACCGATCTCACCAAACCCCACGATAAGTTCTTCAAGGCCATCTTTAGCCAACCTGGGGCCG
>RSAS01000240.1:0-14056 GCA_003934145.1 Candidatus Viridilinea halotolerans
ATCAGCAAAGACCTGTGAGGTCTATGCTCTCCCTTATTTGAAAGGTATTGGGGCCTAGCCCCCGAAGAACCTCTCCGTCCGGCGGGGGCTTGGTCCCAAAGAGTCTTTTCTAAAGCGTAACTTGGTTACAAATCGCCTCCACAGAAAACTGGGTTTTCACCACATTCAAGGAGTCTCACGTTGGCAAGACAGGACGAAAAACAGCGTATCCGCCGCCGACTGCAAGAGAAGGCGATTGAACTGGCGGCGATGAACCGCTGGGACGAAGCAGCCGAAATCAATCACCAGATTCTCCAGTTGGGCGAAGATCCCGACACCTACAACCGGGTGGGCAAGGCGATGATGGAGCAGGGGCTCTATACCGAGGCCCATGACGCCTACCAACAGACGCTGCGCCTCACCCCGACCAATACGATTGCACGGAAGAACTTGGCGCGTCTTGATGCGCTGATTGCCCGTGGCTTCGGCAGCGGGCAGGCCAATCGTAAGCCACGGCAGCAGGTCGATCTGCGCATGTTCATCACCGAAACGGGGCGCACCGCAATCACCGCGCTGATTGACGTTCCGCGTGTCCCGGCGGTAGATGCGCTGGTGACGGGCGAGAAGATGCTATTTCGCGTGGAGGGCAAGACCGTCTATGTGGTTGATGCCGACGGCACGACGGTCGGGCGGCTTGAACCCAAATTGGGCCAGCGCCTAGCTGAGTTGATCAACGGTGGCAACCGCTACCTAGCGGCGATTGCCCAGAGCGACCCGCGCACGGTGCGCCTACTCATCCGCGAGACCTACCAAGATCCCAGTCAGCGCAACCGCATCTCCTTCCCCGGCAAACTCGGCGAAGGCGCGGCCTATGTCTCCAACCTGCGCTACGAGGAGTATGAAGATCTGCTCGATGACGTGGATGATCTAGACGACAGCGACACCGATGCGGAAGAGTACATCACTGGCGACGAAGAAGAAGAACTCGGTCTTGATGAGATCGATCAGGATATGGGCGATGATGACGATGGGATTGAGGAGTAGGGGAGGAGAACAGGAGAACAGGAGAACAGAGAACAGAGAACAGGAGAACAGGAGAACAGAGAACAGGAGAACAGGAGAACAGGAGAACAGAGAACAGGGGAGCAGGGGAACAGAGAGCAGGGGAACAGACTTGGTGCTCCAATCGCGTGAGAACCGCATTGGAACACCAAAAATCTCAACATCTTCGCCCCCTCTCCCCCTTGCGTTTAAGGGCGGACAGAAAACGTGTGCGCCCCCTTCTGGAATCGCATTGCAACGCCAGGAATCTCGATCTCTTCCCCCCTCTCCCACAACGTGGGAGAGGGGGCAGGGGGTGAGGGCCATCCGTGGCATCCCAATCACCTATCCGTGACTTGCCGAGCAAATGTTCTATCCACCCTTAAACCCCCTTGCGGGAGAGGGAGGCGAGAATCTTGCCCTCCAACCACCTCAGACTTCCTCGGCCTCACCCCTGCTACTCAGCGAGGGCTTTACGGCTACGATGGAGCAAGATGCGGCTGATCATGGCGCGGCGCTGACGGCGCTTGGCCATGCGCTCGGCGTAGAAGGGATCGCTCGCACAGAGACGACGGCGCTCGGCGAGGCTGCGCCCGCTGAAGAGCCCGCCGATGAAACTGGTCATGTCGCGGAATGATGCCAATTTATCAGCGACGGCGAGTACCCAGCCTTCGCGGGTGGTAGGACGGGGGCCAAACGGGTACATATGGCTGACAATCGCCAACGAGACCGCCTCTGGCTCGCCCAACTCGGCAGCGACGCGGGCGGCGATGGCACCATGGGTGGTGAGGGTGCCCAAGCGTGAGTCGATGTCGTGGAGAATCGCGGCACGGGTGGAGGTGCGCTGATCAGCGCCAAGCAATGGGGCTAAAAAGTAGGCATAACGCGCCACGCGCAGCATATGATCATGCTTGGGAACGCTGTGGTGCATGTGATCGTGCGTCTCTAACACACGCGGGTGGGCAAGCAGATCGGCGATGCAGGCCTGGTTCATAAGTCCTCATCCTCCCAGTGGGGGGGGCGCACCATGGCGCCAAGATGGAAAGGGCGCAAGTAGTTGCGGCCCGTCGAATAATCCTTATTAAGTTTACAATCATCATTGGTTGCTTGACAATTCTACCATGGGTACTGAATCTCAATAGCTCTAATGGAATTTTCACGGAGGAACTCATGCAACCTTGCAGGCAGTGTGGCGCATACAGCGAGGAGGATCAACGCTTTTGTTACAACTGTGGAGCGCGGCTTGAGCAAGCCGCTGCCCCGCCGGCCCCGGCTGTCCCGACCATTCCGGGGCCTCCGCCGCCGGCTCCGCTGCAACAGAGCAACTACTCGCCACCTCCACCGGCCTACACCAATTCACAGGTTATCCCCAATAGTAACTTGGCCATCATCAGCCTTATTGCGGGCATTCTCACCTGGACAGTCTTACCCATTGTATTACCAGCGATCGCCGCAATCATTACCGGCCACATGGCGCGCAACGAGATCCGCAACTCCGGCGGCACGCTCACTGGCGACGGTTTGGCGCTGCTTGGTTTGATTCTGGGCTATGCCCAAGTAGCACTCGTCGCACTGGGGGTTTGTTTCTTTTTGTTGATCTTTGTGATTGCATTGGTAGCATAAAGGGGGGAATTTTTCGGGGGCCATGCCCCCGCCCCCCCGCCAGAGGCTTACGGTTGCTGATCAAGGTGTACCGAGCATTTGGGGCGACCATGGCGCAACGCCGCCCAGAGGCCAAAGATGGCAGCGGTGAGCGAGCCGGCGGTGAAGAGACTCGCGCCGAGGTAGGGCGTGCTAGGGCCGTATAGGTCGAAGAGCATGCCGGCGATGAATGGACCAAAGATGAGCGCCAAGCTCAAGAGGGCTTGCATGCCGCCCAAGGCCGCTCCTTGCCGTCCTTCGCCTGCGCCGCCCGCGATCAGGCTGGTCAGTGAGGGCATGGCTAAACTGAGTCCTAGCGCCATTACGCCCAGCAACGGGAAGAGCATCCAATCCTGAGGGGCCAGGGCGGTCAGACTGAGGCTGATGGTCATCAAAGCCAGCCCGCCCACGATCAGCAGCGGTTCGCCAAAGCGCGGCAGCAGTCGCCCCACGAGCACGCCCTGCGTAAAGACGCCGCAAAAGCCGACAAAGGCAAAGAAGATGCCATTATCGAGGGGGTCCCAGCCAAAGCGCGTGCTGCTAAAGATGGGGAAGTTGCTCTGCAAACCCGCAAAGGCGAGGTTGAGCAAAAAGATGGCAAGCAGCAGGGGGCGTAAATTTGGCAGTGCGACGGCGTAGCCAATCTGGCTGGCGATGCTCGTGGGGCTGAGCGAGCGCCGCACACGCCGCTCGGCGGGCAACGATTCGGGCAGAGCCACCAGCGCAAAGAGGGCGTTGCCCAAGGCCAGCAGCGCCGCCGCAAAGGCGGGCACATTCAGCCCATAAACGCTCAGCAAACCCCCAGCCGCCGGCCCAACCATCAGGCCAATGCCAAAGGCCGCCCCCACCAACCCGAGGCTGCGCGTGCGCTCACTCGACTTTGCCCGATCACTAATGTAAGCCTGCACCGTCGGAATGCTCGCCCCCGCTACCCCCCCCCATGCCACCGCCAACCCAATGAGCAGCAACGAGCCACACATGCCGCCCAAGCCCAACAGCGCATAGGCGCAACTCGAAGCCAATAACGAGCCAAGCAAGACCGGACGCCGACCAATGCGATCCGAGAGCGTACCAAGCACCGGCGCTGCGAGCAGTTGCATCAGTGCGTAGAGGGAACTGAGCATCCCTACCACCAAGGCACTTTCGGCTTGTTCGTGTACGATAAAGGGAAGGAGTGGGACAATCATGCTGTAACCCAGCATATCGATCAGCACGCACAGGAAGATGATGAGCAACGGTGAACTGCGCCGCACCAATGCGCTCATAAATGTGATCGCCTTGCCGAGTTAAGGTAGGTGTCATGGTTCGCCACCACGTCTTGCGAGGTGCGTATGTATGATAGCATAGCCTGAACATGCTATTGTAACCATGTGGAGGTAATGAATGGACGCGCCCCTGCGCTTAATCGTCGTCGGTGCGGGCGCCCAAGGGCGCACATGGCTCGCGTTGTTCGCCAACGATCCGCGCTGGACGTTGACTGCCCTCGTGGATAGTTCGCCTGCGGCGTTGAACGAGGCCGCTACCCAGTTTGATATACCCGAAGCTAGGCGCTTCTTTAACGCCCTCATCGCTTTCGAGCAGGTACGCGCCGATGCGGTGCTGGTCGTGACACCGCCCGAAACCCACCGCGTCATTAGCGTCGCCGCCATCGAACGCGGCATGGCCGTCTTGAGCGAGAAGCCCCTCGCCACCAGCCTCCGCGATGGCGTCGCCATCTTGCGCGCCACGCGTATGCGCGGCGTGCCGCTCATGGTGAACCAAGGGCGACGCTGGTTGCCCCACATTGCCGCACTACGCGAGGCGGTCTTGGGTGGGTTGATTGGCGCTTTGGGCTACGTTGTATGCCAATTCAACATTCCAGTGCGCTACGGCGGCTGGCGCACTACCATGCCCGAAGTGCTGATCGAAGATTTGGCCATTCACCACTTCGACACCATCCGCTTTATTACCGGGCGCAACGGCCAGCGCGTCTATGCCCACAGCTTTCGCCCTAGTTGGAGTTGGTTTCGCGGCAATTCCTGCGCCAGTGTAGACCTGCTGCTCGACGGCGGGTTGCCCGTCCACTACTTCGGCAGTTGGGTCGCCCGTGGCCCGCGCAGCTCCTGGGATGGCGAATTGCGCCTCGTCGGCGAACATGGCGCTCTCGTACTCCAAGCCGACGATAGCATCTGGCACTATGCCAACGAAGATGAGACGCCCCACCCCTTGGCGCTCAGCCCGCTTGAACCAGAAGGTATGCTGTGTGGCCTCGATCACTTCACCCAAGCAGTACGCCGCGCCGTCCCCCCTGCGCCCGATGCCGAAGACAACATCCACAGCCTTGCCCTCACCTCTGCCGCCGTTGCCTCAGCGCGCACAGGTCAACCTGTGCAGGTAGATGCCCATATGCGTGCGGCAGGCTGGAGCCCCATTCGCCCGATGGGGCGGCGGACACGGGAGTGAGGGGGGAGGGGGATGCGGGAGGCATGCGATTGCGCATATTCCGCCCGCCAAAGCCACCAAGGGCTTGACAAGTACGGTATACTGCGTCCCGAAGGGCAAAAGTCCAACATCATATCTCTAGGAGGACTGCACTAATGCAGAAGACCGATTTCATCAAGGCTGTGGCGGAAAAGGCGGGCGTGTCACAGAAAGAGACCAAGCTCGTCGTCGATTCGGCGTTGGACGTGATCACCGAACAGTTGGCCAAGGGCGAAAAGGTTACCCTTACCGGCTTCGGTACCTTCGAGGTGCGTTCGCGCCAGGCGCGTGAGGGCGTGAACCCCCAAACCCGTGATAAGATTCAGATCCCCGCGACGCGGACTCCCGGCTTTAGCGCCAGCAGCACCCTCAAGGAGCGTGTAAAGGGCGAAGGCGAGGCCGAAAGTAAAGGTGAAGGCGAGGAGTAGAGTACGCAGGTGAGCTTTGGGGGCGGCACTGCCGCCGCCCTTATGTTGGTTGGGTGGTGGCGGCTTGCGCCGCCACCACCCAACCAAACAACCTACAACAGCCGCTGCGCCGCCTGTTCGCCGCTCGTGATCGCCCCCTCCACAAACGGTCCCCCCAAGTAGTCGCCCGCAAAGACCAGGTTGGGAACCTCGATCCCCCCGCGAAAGAAGTTGGCCATGCGCCGGAAGGTGCCCACGTCAAACTCGGGCAACGCCTCGGCACAGCGGTAGACGCGCTGGAACTCGGCGTGCGGCGTCGGATCGTACTGCGGCACTAGCCGCCGCAATTCACTCAACATCACGCGGCTCAGGGTCGCGTCGTCATACTCGCGCAGCGCCACACTCGCCGGGCCGCTCATATGCAGGCAGATCAGGTCGCGCCCGCGCGGCGCAAAACGGCCCTCTTTCACCGTCTGCAGCGTTGCCGAAGCCAGAAAGGGCGTCTCGCGGCGTGGAAAGAGCAATCCGTAGAGATCGTTGGGCAAACGCCGCCGCGTCCCCACGGCGAGATTCACCGTCGCCGAGTAGTGGATCGCGGCAAAAAAAGCGCGCTGCTCCGCCCTAAGCCAAGGCAACAACTGGGGCACCACACTCGCCGTTGTTGCCACCACCACCCCCGCCGCCGCATAGCTCAGCGCTTGGCCGTCCCGTTGCGCTTGCACAAGGTAGCCCCCCTGCGCCTGCGGAACCACCGCCAATACCTCCGTGTTCGTGCGCACATCAAGCTGGGCCGCCAACGTCCGCGCCAACTGGCCAAGCCCTTCGCGCAGCGTAAAGATGCGCAGGCCCGCCGGATGGGCCAAGCCCGCCCGCAGCGTAATCAGCAGCAACGCCCGCGACGTGCGCTCCGGCGTCCAGTAAAAGATGCCCGCCAAGGCCGGCTGCAACAGATATTCCAACAACTCCTCAGAAAGATGCGCCCGCGCATAGGCGCTCACCGAGCAATCGTCAAGCTCCTGCGCCTTCTGGAAGGCATGCAGATCGAGCCGTTGCGCATGGCGCAGCAGCGAACCGACCAGGTAAGAGAGCGGCAACTTCTGGCGCATGCCCACCAACTGCGTAAAGGCCGCACGCATATTGGGCCACAAAGCGTGCAACTGGCCATCGCGCAGTGTCGCCGCGCTGCGCGGAATGGGGCGCAAAGCAGAAGTTAAGCCCACCTCGTCAATCAAAGCCAGCGTGCGCGTATAGAAGCTGGCCAAAAACTCAGCGCCCAGCTCGATGCGGTAGCCCCCGACCTCCTCGGTGCGCGCCCGGCCCCCCACCGCCGCCGCCCGCTCCAAAACCACCACCCGCATCCCTGCACGCTGAAGTTGGCGCGCCGCGGCTAAGCCCGCCAGCCCCCCGCCAATGACCACAATCTGTTGTCCCGGACTAATCATAGCGTTTCCATCATAGCATGCCCAGGGTGTCCCCTGGGGGTGATCTTTTTGTGGTGCGGTGGCGGCTGCGCCGCCACCGCACCACGGGAGGTGATCTTTGGGGGCCAGGCCCCCATGCCCCCGTCGCACGGGGCGATGCTTTGGGGGCCAGGCCCCATACGCATTAACTTAGGCTTGGGGATGCCCAAAACCCGCTTGTAGTAGGCGCTTTAGCGCCGTCCAAGGGCTGGTTACGGGGCTAAAGCCCCTACTACGAACCACGCTTGTTGGCTTAAGTTAATGCATATGGGGCCAGGCCCCCATGCCCCCGTCGGGCGGGGAGATTCTGAGGAAGCAATAATCTGCGTAATCTGCGTAATCTGCGGACGATCAGGAGGACTTTGCAACCGCCATGCTATTCCGCCCAAAGTCTGATGGCAATACACGCGCAACTGTGCTACCCTAACCTGATGCGATGGCGCGATGGCGCGATAACGCGATGACGCGATGCCCGCCTCCCGCCTCCCGCCTCCCGCCTCTCCGCCTCCTCCCCCGAAAGGAGTCCCCCTTGGCCAGCGAGTTCGCCGTTGCCGGTGCCTATCAGTACGATCAACGTAGCTTGGGGGGGTGGATTCGTTCCCACGTCCTGCGCTATTGGCACCTTTTGCTCGTTTTCTACCTGGGCTTCTTCAGCGCTTGGTCGTGTTACGCCGGCTCCCAGGTGCTGATTGGGCGTGCCGCCGATGAGATTATCAATCCTACCGCGCCCAACGGCCTCCAGATTGCCGCCCTGCTCGTCTTGGCCATCCTCGTTGGCGATGCCCTCTCGTCGCTTATTGGCCTTATCTCCGCCGAGACGCTCGCCGCACGCTTTGAAGCCGACGCCCGCCAAGAGCTCTACGAGAGTCTGCTCGGCAAGAGCAAGACCTTCCACGACCGCCAGCGCACCGGCGATATTATGGCCCGCGCCACCGACGACGCCAGCGCCCTCGCTAGCATGATCGTCCCTGGCGCCCTGCTCGCCTCCGAAACGGTGCTCGGCATCGTCATTCCGCTCACCTTCATCGGCTTTACTCACTACGAACTCCTGCTCTTCCCCAGCGCCTTCGTTGTACTCTACATCATCACCGCCCGCCGCTACCTGCGCCGCCTCGATCCGGTCATCACCGCCCAGCGCGAGCAGTACGGACGCATGAACGCCAGCCTCGAAGAGACCATCTCGGGCATCGAGGTGGTCAAAGCCACCGCCCGCGAACCCTTCGAGCACGCCAAATACCAACACAACGCCCGTCTCTTCCGCGACTTCTTCGTGCAACAGGGCTACATCGAAGCGCGCTACCTGCCCCTGCTGCTCTACGGCATCACCGTCGGCCTCACCTTCATGCACGCCATGTGGCTCTACAGCCAAGGCACGCTCAGCGTCGGCCAAGTCATCGCCGTCATGGGCCTCGTCAACGTCCTGCGCTTCCCCACCTTCATCTCCATCTTCGCCTTCTCCGTCATCCAAGCCGGCCTCGCCAGCGCCCGTCGCATCCTACGCATTATCCAAGCCAGTACCGACCTCGACGAAAACAGTGGCGGCCACCGCGCCCCCCTACGCGGCGCGATTCGCTTCGAGAACGTCTCCTTCGCCTACCCCGTCGCTCATGATGAGCAGAACCCCACACACTTGGCAGCGTTAGGGCAAGCGCAGCCGGATGCCGGACAAGTGCCAGCAGCCACCCCCTCCGCCGCTACCAGTTCCCACGGAACCACCATCTCGGTTGCACCACCAGCGGCCATTCTGCATAACATCACATTCCAGATCACCGCCGGGCAGACCGTCGCCATCGTCGGGCAAACCGGCAGCGGCAAGAGCGCCCTCACCCAACTGGTCAACCGCACCTACGAAGCCACTGCGGGCCGCGTCCTGCTCGACGACGTAGACGTGCGCACCTGGAGTCTCGACGCGCTGCGTTCGCAGATCGGCAAGATCGAACAAGACATCTTCCTCTTCTCGCGCACGCTCGCCGAAAACATCGCCTTTGGCGCACCCAACGCCACCCAGGAGCAGATCGAAGCGGCAGCCCGCGCCGCCCAAGCCCACGACTTCATTAGCGCCATGCCCGACGGCTACGCCACCGTCGTCGGCGAACGGGGCGTCACCCTCTCTGGCGGGCAACGCCAACGCATCGCCCTCGCCCGCGCCTTCCTTAGCGACCCACGCATTCTCATTCTCGACGACTCCACCAGCGCCATCGACAGCGCCACCGAAGACCAGATCCAACAGGCCATCCGCAAAGCCCAAGAGGGGCGCACCGTCCTGCTGATCACCCACCGCCTCTCGCAGATCCGCTGGGCCGACCAGATCCTCGTCCTCGACGCCGGGCAACTGATCGCCGCCGGCCCCCACGCCGAACTGATCCAGACCTGCGCCCTCTACCGGCGCATCTTCGCCCGCTACGAGCAAGAGGCGGTGCAGGAGGTAGGCGACAGCCACTAGTGGTAAAGACGCTGCAAGGCGTAGGAAGAGTCCGCGCGGTAAGTTTGAGACTTGCCCCCAACAGCGCACTGCAAGGAGCCGACCATGCCTTCGCCAGTTTTTCTCATCCCCCTCGCCGTGAGCGCAATCCTAGGGGCTATCGGTGGCAGCGCCTTCCAATGGCTACACCCGCAGCGGGCGTGGGAGATCTTTACCGCTGCTTTTCTCTGGACACTCATCTCAGCCGCCGGCACCACCATCGGACGCTTTGTGAGCGAGCGATTGCGCCGCGACCAGTGGCGGCGAGCGCTCTGGTTGGCCCATGTGCAGAGCTTTCCGCTCACCACCATCTTTTTGCTCGTAGCCATCCCCTTCAGCCTGCGCGCCATTCTCGTCCCATCCATCCTGCCCGTCCTCTACGGCGCAACCCTGGTGGAGGCGCTGGCGCTGGCGGCACTAGGCGTGTTTACCTCAAAATTCAAGTAAGGGATGGTTTCGCCTTGCGGCGATCCTCTTTACCGTCCGTGGGTGGAGGTTTTGCGGGGGCCATGCCCCCGCACCCCCAGCGCAGCAATGGCAAACTGTAAAGATAGCTACAAATCATCCCTAAGGTAACCTCCCCATGCCCCTCTACGACCTACCCACTCTCTGCACCCTGCGCGCAACCTGGCACGCCGCCGGCGAACGTCTCGTCTTCACCAATGGCGTCTTTGATCTGCTGCACGCCGGCCATGTCGCTTACCTAAGCCAAGCGCGCACGCTTGGCGAGCGGCTCGTCGTCGGCATCAACGCCGATGGTTCGACCCAAGCGCTCAAAGGGCCATTGCGCCCCATCGTGGGCGAAGCCGAGCGCGCCGCCCTCATTGGCGCACTGCGCGTAGTGGATGCAACGGTGATCTTCAGCGAAACCACCGCCGAGACGCTCGTCGCGGCGCTGCGCCCCGAGATCTACGTCAAGGGCGGCGACTACCTAGACGCAGACGGGCAACCCGCCTTCGCTCGTCTCCCCGAAGGGCGCGTGGTGGCCGCCTACGGTGGCCAAGTCGCCATCCTCCCCTTCGCCGAAGGCCATTCCACCTCGACCATCATCGAGCGCATTGTGGCGCGTTATGGCAACGTGGGGAAAGCAAGTTAAGCCTTCCGGTAGGGGCTTTAGCCCCGTTAGCCAAGCATGACTGAGTATTCAATCGTGACGGGGCTAAAGCCCCTACTACCAACTGGACTGACGGGGCTGAAGCCCCTACTACCAACTGTAAAGCTGAAAACTGCTTTCTGAAACCTTCCCATAGCGCAAAACCCACCCTGTTGCTCACAAAGCGCTTGTCATGCTGAGCGCAGCGAAGCATCTCTTTTCGCCTGACGAGAGACCCTTCGCTGCGCTCAGGGTGACAGGAACTGCGTGGCAGCGTTACTTTTGCGCTATTGCCTTTCCAAAAGAAAGAGATACTCGGTCACATACTGACTCCGTTTGACCAAATTGCGGCTGGCGCGATAGGCGTTATACTGCGCTTCGAGCAACGTCAGTGTACCAAAAGCGTGCAGATCAGCCATAAAGTCCTCTTTGCACATAAAACCTTCGCTATTGTAGGAGATCAAAACATAGTTGGTCTTGAGGTTACCAATGATCGTCCGTAGAGCTTGGCGCGCCAACTGGGCGCTATTGAAGGGGCTGCGCGTCCAATTGCGTGGTATGCCACTCACCCGGCTAAGCGCGAGTGGCCGTTCATAGGTCGCAATCAGGTTGAGCATAAAATAGTTAGAGCCGTAGGGATGCTGATTGTAGGGCGGATCGAGGTAGACGAGATCGAACGTCTCCGGCCAACTGGCACTCAACTGCAGCGCATCCTGCTGCGTAACCAGCACATCACACACGAAGCGCGAGAGCGTCGGCAGTTGGAGTTCAATGTTACCCAAAATCCGCGTGAGCGCATTGGCCCCCTCGCCACCAAAAGCGCCCAGTCCCTGGCGATTCTTGTAGAAGCCCTTAAAAATCCCGCCCGTATTGTTGTGAATCGAGGCTTTGACGATCAACGGAGCCAGAAAAAAGCCCTGCAAATGGGCCGGAATCTGCTCAATATGCTGCCGCGCCGTATCAATATATTCCGCATTGCGCCGCGTATAGAACACCCGCTCGCCCGGCGCAATCCGCGCATCATCAAGCGGAGCGTACAACTCGGCAATAAAGCCACGCCGCCAGTCGCTGGCGATCATATGCCGCAACCAATATTCGTAGTAACGCAACGCCTCCCAATCGAGCGCGCTGCGGTTGCTCAGGTAGCACGCATTGACCACCTGCGCATAACGTTCAAGGTCGTTGGCAACAATACGCTCGGCGTGGGCCTTCATGAACCGCGAAACCACCCCACTGCCCGCAAAAAGATCGAGGAAGGTGAGGCGTGTTTTGCCCAAACGCGCCTTGACCCGCTGCACCCCGGCGCTAATCAGCGGCAACAGCCCCCGCTTATTGCCGATACAGGTGATCAACTCGCGCTGGAGGTAGGTTAGATCTTCCATCAATAATTAATACGTAACCAGGTTTTGAAACAATACTTGAGAAGGAATCCAACCCTGGGCGTAGAGGTCCGCCATACGCAACCAGATCTTTATACGCTCGTTAGCAGGGTAGATTGCGCCCCAATACTCAACAAACAATGCATCTTCCAAACGCATAGCTGCATCGTACATTTCGCGCTCAATGTCTTGCAATGCTCGTTGTATATATATACCACCGCGTTCTTCATTTGATCGCAAAGCAACACTTCCGGCAGAAAAAAGATCTCTTGCTTGGTGGCAAATCACCCCATGGTAAGTAAGAATATAAAGCACAGCATCATCGTATTTGTTTTTAGTACGTGAAGGACTAACAACTTTTGGCGAAAGAATCGCGGCTTCAGCCCGCAACCTTCGCTTTTCTTCATGCGAAAGGCTGGTATAAAGACGTACTTCTAGCGGGAGCGAATGTTCGGATTCAGGTTTATCTTCAAGCCACCAAAGGCGTTCACCTGGTTTTAGACGTGATCGTGCATACTTACGAATATGCTCCATCTTTTCTTCAACTGATAATTGACTAAATACGTTATACGCAACGCCCATCTCTTTGAATAGCGAACGCTTGGGATTGATTTCAACCTCAAAACGCGGGACATGGGTGGTTCTCACATGAATGACACTCTCGTCATACCTTGCCCACTTTACTTCAGGTATGCCGCCCATCTTGCCAAATACAACATATATGAAAACAATAGCATTATTTCGTGTAGACTCAACAATGCTATTGGCTACGCTACGCCATGTATCATGAAGGGTAAACTTCACCTCTACGCCAAATTTTTCAACCGCAATATCGGGAAAAACATGAGGATGTGGATTAAAATCAACCGCTATACCATGTTCACCGACAAAAGAGACAATAACCTGACGAACACGATGCTCAAAAACTTTTGCTGACGTAAAAATGCCATTTGAGGCGAGTTCAGTGTTCAAGTTAGCAATAACAAGATCTAATATCCGCTCAAATTCTTCTTGGTTCATGGCATAACTCCCTGGATTTATCCAAAAACGTACGCACAGCTTGGGCCATGTGCCATGCGAGAACCGGGGGCACCGCATTGCCCACTTGGCGCTCTGTCTCGCGTAGTTTTGCTTCAAAAATGAAGTCGTCAGGAAATGACTGAATACGCGCCGCTTCACGCATCGAAATACGTCGTGGCAATTTGTAATGATATTGAATATTGCCATGACACTCGGCACGAATGGTATGACCGGGCTTATTGGCTTCCAAATGGCGATTGCCCTGATCGGAGCTACGGTTTGCCTGACTCCAGATATGGTTAATCTCGGGCGTAGCCTCCAATGCTTCGAGATCTGCCAGCGCAGCTTGGGCAGTAATCCAATTGTCTTTAGATAATAGTGGTTGAGGTGGCGCAAACGTGCCAGCATCCTGCGCAGTGCCCACAATAAAGACCCGCTCTCTACTCTGGGGAACTTCATAATCGGCTGCATGGTATAGATCATAGGTTATGTTATAACCAAGCGCATTGAAATCTTCTAAAATCTTTAAGAGAGAAGTTCTGTTATGACGCATCAACAATCCTTTAACATTTTCAGCTATAAATACTCGTGGCTTAACAATTTTTATCGCTTCTACCATAGCTTTGTACAGGCTACTACGTTGTCCTTGAATACCGGCACCTTTGCCATTGATCGATATATCTTGGCATGGAAAGCCACCGATAAGCACATCTGCTTCGGGCATGCTCTGCATAAAATCCCACACATTGCCACAAATGATCTCCTTTTGGAAATTCCTGCGGTATGTACGACACGCAGCAGCGTTGATTTCATTTGCCCATACAATGGTAAAAGGCAAGCGCACGTAGTGCTTATTCAGAAATGTGAAGTCACCCCGAAAGCCGAGATCCATTCCACCGCAGCCCGAAAACATAGAGACAATGGAGTATGTTTCATGGGCTGGGCTAGGGTGGTGTATAGGCTCGCTGGTGCGCGACCTATTTTTAGTCGTTACAGTAGTTGTTTTCATAAGTGAATTATTCTAAACACTTTGGGTGTGAACATAATCTGTGGGGCTGCGCCCCACGCCCCCACCGACCGCAGAATTTCTTGGGGGCCATGCCCCCACGCCCCCA
>RSAS01000240.1:14156-16497 GCA_003934145.1 Candidatus Viridilinea halotolerans
GTTTCTTGGGGGCCATGCCCCCACGCCCCCACCGACCGCAGAATTTCTTGGGGGCTGCGCCCCACGCCCCGCCGGGCGGCGGGACGGTGTGTGCGAACCAGGTTCGTGCGCACCATGCCCCTAAATACTCTTCAAAAAAACAGAACATTATTACTATATATCAGATGATACGCCTTGTCAAGGCACTAACGCGCACGCCTATAGCAACGGGCGAATCCGCTTTGATGCGACCCACTCGTTCCACTCTGGTTCGTGGCCTTCGTAGGTGATGTGGTGTACCCCGGCGCGTTCGTCGAGTATCGTGGCGCGATGCCAGCGGCTCTTCCATTTTTCTATTTCCTACTTCCTGTATCCTTCCCTAAAGAAGGGGGCGCAGCCCCAAAGCGGCCTAGCAGCCAGCCCGTTGCGCCGTCACCACCAAGAGCACCCCAATCGCCTCGGGTTCGCCGATGACCAAAGGTTCGCCGCAGATGAGTTGGGCTAAGGGGCGGCGGGCCGCATCTAGGTCTAGGCCCACGGGATCGAGAAGGTATGCGGCAACGGTATTATGTATAAAATCTGCTGATACAATTTCATTATTTAATTCGTTACCTAATTCATCTGCGGGAACGAGATCGTATTCATTAGGTTGTTCAGCCGCCCATGTGCGCAGGCGCACCCAACGCTCACCCGCCAGCGTGAGCACGAGCTGCCCACCGGGGCGGAGTACGCGCCCCATTTCGCGCAAGGCTTGGCGGCGATTCGCAAAGAACTGCCAAGCGGCCACACACCAGATCAGGTCGCACACTGCCGAGCGCAACGGCAGATGAAGCGCATCGCCAGCGAGCCAAGCGCCCGGCCCGGCGGCCTTGAGCGCGTCGTGGGCAATGTCCAAGCCCACCACGAGCGCCTCTGGCACACAGGCTGCCTGTAACCAAGGGGTATGCTGCCCTTGGCCGCATGCAAGATCGAGGGCGCAATGTGCCTGCACGGACGTCGCTGCCGCGAGAGCAGCGCGTAGTAGGTCACTATGCGGGGCTTGGAGAAGTGCGAAGTCCGGCATGGTATACTGCCTTTGACGAAGGGAAGGTTTCAGAAACGGCCTTTCAGCTTTACAGTCTTTCCTACTTTCCTAACTTATGACACCAATTGCGATCATGCGCCTGCGGGCCTATAGCGGGCCAAACATTTTGGGGCCGGGGTCGGGGGTGTGGTTATTGGCCCGCTGCGACCAAGATCGCAGCGCGGAGCTGCGGATGGCGATCAAGGATGGGGCCCAATTCATCGGGCTTGTCTTGGCCCGCCTTGAAGTTGAGGCGCGCCCGCTTGAGGATGGCACCGGGGTATTCATCTCGCTGCTCTTCAGTTGCGACGTGCCTGCGCTGGGCGCAGCGCTCTGCGAGTATGTCGCAGCCCGCATTGTGGCCGACGCGCACTACCATGCCTCTTGGGATCGCGAAGCGCCCCTCTTGGCCCTCCAAGCGCAACGGCGCACCGTAAGCCTGCCGGCCACCGCTGTGCAAATTATCGCAGAAGCCTTGCAACGGGGCATTCCCCATTTTGTCACCGCTACGGGGCACCTCCAGTTGGGCTACGGAGCGCACAGTTGGCAAGTGGAACTTGCCAGCCTCATGACGCCCCCTGCTACCCCTCCAGAACCGCCGTGGGCGCAATTAGGCTGTGTGCCGCTTGTACTCGTCACGGGTGCCCACGAACGTGCCGCAGCGGTCAAACGCCTGGCCGCCGACACGGCGGCTCTAGGTGTGCAGGTACGCTCACTAACCGATGCCAGTTTTGCCGCCGCCCGCGAAGCCCTCGCCGACCCCCAGGCAGAGGCGTTGGTGCTGGGCCTAGCGACCGACGATATTTTACGTTACGGGCTACCCTGTGACCGCTGCGATCTCGCCGTAATCACCGACCGCGCCGGGCCCTGCCCCGGCGAGGCAAGCGACGAGGACGAATGGTTGCGCGCCTTGGGCATTCCCATGCTACTCTCGAACCAACCTGTGCGCCTCAACTTAAGCGATCTCCGCCTGCTGCCCCTCGTCCCCTACGCCCCCAACGGCGTCGTAGACTGGCCGACACACCGCACCTAAGGGCTTGGATGGTGCGCGGGAACTTGGTTCCCGCGCACCATCCTAAGCCCCAGGGGGCTTGGGGGCCAAGCCCCATACGCATTAAGTTAGGCTTGGGGATGCCCCAAAACCCGCTCGTAGGAGGCGCTTTAGCGCCGTCCAAGGGCTGCTTACGGGGCTAAAGCCCCTACTACGAACCTCGCTTGTCGGCTTACGTTCATGCGTATGGGGCTTGGCCCCCGACGCAGCGACCCTGCACGCAGGGGTTCGGGGGCTTGGCCCCCGAC
>RSAS01000705.1 GCA_003934145.1 Candidatus Viridilinea halotolerans
CCCCCGAACCCCCGCCGGCAGGCCCGCCAGAGGCTTACGTTCATGCGTATGGGGCTTCGCCCTTGAAACATCCCCTCCAACGCCCCGCACCAACATCACGCATCCAACCGCACCAACATCTGCAACACCACCTGCGTCGCCAACTCTACCAGTTGTGCTTCGGCAAGGCGGGTGCCAGAAGGGTGCGTGACGAGGCTCAGGGTGCGATAGCCGTGGCGCTGTAGCAATGGGGCCAATTGGGTCGTTTGGTGCTGGGCGGGCCAGGTAGGCAACGCTACATCTTGCAGCAGTTGTTGCAGCAACGGATCATCTGCTCTGGAAGTCACTAAGCCCAGTTGATCATCGCTAAGCTGCTCAAGGGCGATAAAAATGGTATTTTCGCGTTCAAAAGGTAATTGTGAGAGCACGAGTGCCATACCGCGCGAATCACTAGCGCTAGCGCCCACCGCAGCGACCCAGAGTTCGACCTGCTGCATCGATCTGGTACGTTGCGCCAGCCTAAGCAGGGTAGCAAGGGCAGGAATGTTGCTGTCGGGCAACGCGGCGGTGGGTGGTTGACTTGCGGCCAAGGCGAGCCAAAGGCTGCCAATCGCACCGGGTAGGCCCAAAAGCCACCACCACGTCGCGGGCAGCAATAGGGCCGCGAGGCTACCCAAAATAACAAAGCCCACAGCGGCGCAACGGAGCAACACGGCCCGGCGACTTGGCCCGGCGATGCTCTGCAAGCCCTGCCAAGCCAGCGAACTGTCGAGCGGTGCCAACACCACCAAACGCCAGCGCGGGCTACGCGGGGCCAAGCCAGCGGCACCCTCAATCGCTCGCACCCCCGTGATTGTCTGGCTGGCCCCACGACGGCCCAACGGCGGCAACGCCACCCCGAAGCTGGTAACAAGTAGCGCTAGTAGCAGCGTTAGCGCCAACAACAACGAAGGTAGTGGCAGCAGCGGGCTGAGCACAAAAGCCGCTGCACCCAAGAGGCCAAGGAGGACGTAGACCCGCCCAGGCTGACAGACAACGCGCAACGGATAGGTCGCAACTCCCATATTGGCCCGACGCAAGCGCCCATTCACCAACGCCGCCATGGTCGCCTCCGCTGGCGACCCCGCCATCCGCGGGCGGGCCTGCTCATGGAGCAAGCTCAGCAGCGCCGCAAGTTCACGGGCATCACGCATGCAGCTAAACCTCGCGGTGACGGCTTGGAGCAACGAAACTGCTCCAAAACAACTGTTGTTAGGGATGGTTTCGCCTTGCGACGATCGGCTTTACAGCTCGTGGGGAGGGTGCGGAGGGCTACGCCCTTCGCACCCTCCCCACTGGGATGGGGGTTTTGCGGGGGCCATGCCCCCACACCCCCGCGCGGCAAACTGTAAAGGGGCTACGAACCTTCCCTTATTAGATACTGCTGGTTTATTTGACTAGCGGCTTGGGAGCGAGGGCGTCCCGCCCTCGTGCGGAGCAAAAAACAGGGCATGACGCTTGCCCCACCAGTGGGTTTGCGGGCCGCAACCCTACGGTACCGGCGTCGGCGTCGGGGTGGGCGGCACCGGCACAGGGGTATTGGTAGGATCGAGCGAGAATTCCCGATCAGGCGTGCCTGTGGGCTGGGGCGTGATCGGATTGATCGGCGCATCGGTAATCGTCGTCCGCCCGCAATCGGTCTGCCCCGGCAGACACAAGAGCAGCACGAGATCGTAACGAATAAACTGATTCCCGATATCGCCTACGTTCTTAATCTGTATAAAGTAGAAACCATCTACTTCAGGAATAAACTCAATTTGCGAATCGAGCGTATTTCCACCAGGAATATCGTCGTTAAAATCAAGCATCGAGACCCCATCGCGGTCGGTGAGTACCAACACCGTGTCGGCACCTGCTTGGGTTTCACCATTGACGACAATACGCCCCCGGTAGCGGCGGGTATCGGTATAAATAATGTAGCGTTTCCCCGTCTTGCCAAAAAAAGTCACCCAATCGGCATCGCCTTCGGGGCAGAGGCTGCGGTTCTCTTGGATCTCATTCGAGGTAATCAGGCGCGCCTGTTCGGGCAATCCATCAGGTTCAAAGAGATCAAGACAGACAAAATCAACCTGGGTAGGGGTCGGGCCATAGCTCTCGTCAAGCAGCGCAATTACATAGAAATAGTCCACACCGCCACGTCCAGCCGTGTCACGCACGCGAATGTAGTAACTGCCATCGTAGGGAATACGAATGGTGATGCGCGGGCGCGTATCGCCCGGATTCGGGTTAGCCGGATCGCGCAAGAAGAAGTCGTCGTTGAAAGCAATCTGATTGAAGTTGGGATCAAAGAGCTCAAGACTGAGATCAAGCCCCGGATCTTGCCGTGAAACGTCAATCGTATAGACCTTCCCGCCCACGCCGCCAAAGTAGATCCAATCTTCATCGCCCGTCGGGCACATCGTGCGCTGTTGCGCCGTATTTACATCTATGCGCCGGGCACTGGCTGGATTATTGTCATGCTCAAAACCATCAGCACAGACCGGGCCGGGGGTTGGTGTCTGCGTCGGCGGAATTGCCGTGCCGGTTGCACTAGGGCTAGGTGTTGGCGTATTTCCGGCAACTACTACCACAAAGGGCCGCGAAAGAATCAGTGAGCTAGGATTTGACGAGTTTGCCGTAATCGTCTGCTGAAGCTGTGCTCCACTCACCGCGTTGCTAGGAACAGTGACAACTACCTCAAATTCAACATTACTCCCTGGATTAACCGTTATCTGATTTCCTGAAGGAAATGTTGACGTCACCCCACCGCTATTGCTGGTGGTAATCGTAAAAGTACGTGCCACCGCTTCTGCAGAACTCAAGGCAAGACTGAATCTGAAGGCTGCCGATGCGCTCTGAGCAATGGGAGGCGCTTCACCCACGAGGGTGAGCGTATTGGCTTGCGCCAGTGGCGCGGCACTAGCTGGCACCTGCCGCGCAGCAACTAGGAAAATGACACAAATAACAAAGGCAGCAACTAAACCATTGCGAAGTTTGGTACGATAATTCATCAAAGCATGCCACTCCCGCATTGCAACACGGCAAAACCTTAGTTATTATACGATTTACGCTACAGGCGCGTCAAGGTAAAGTCTGTCCACTTTCGCCGCTACGGCGCTGCCGCCGCCCCTGGTGTTGGAGGCGGCACCGCCTTCCGGCGGGGAATCGGGGCCGTGCCTAGGGCTACGTCAAAGTCACCTCCGGTGGGGGTTCGGGGGAGGCTTCGCCTCCCC
>RSAS01000832.1:0-149 GCA_003934145.1 Candidatus Viridilinea halotolerans
GGGGGCACGGCCCCCGCAAACACTCCCTCCGGCGGGGCGCGGGGGCACGGCCCCCGCAAACACTCCCTCCGGCGGGGCGCGGGGGCACGGCCCTCGCAAACACTCCCTCCGGCGGGGCGCGGGGGCACGGCCCTCGCAAACACTCCCTC
>RSAS01000832.1:249-3226 GCA_003934145.1 Candidatus Viridilinea halotolerans
CGGCGGGGCGCGGGGGCACGGCCCCCGCAAACACCCCACCCGGCGGGGCGCGGGGGCACGGCCCTCGCAAACACTCCCTCCCAGTGGGCATGGAAGAACTTGGTTCTTCCAGGAATATAGAGGCTATACAAGCAGTTAGTGAGGAGCGACTCAATGTCTCAGGAGCTGACCGGCGCCCAAATCATGTGCGAAGCGCTTATTCGCGAGGGCGTCGAGGTGATGTTCGGTATTCCGGGGGGGGCGATTATGCCCTTCTATTTTGCCATGTGGGAGTACCGCGACCGGCTGCGCCACATTCTGTGTCGCCATGAGCAGGGCGCCGGTCACGCCGCCGAAGGCTATGCCCGCTCGACCGGACGCGTTGGCGTCTGTATTGGCACGAGTGGCCCCGGGGTGACCAATCTGGTGACGCCGGTGGCCGATGCGATGATGGATAGTACGCCCCTGCTGGCGATCTGTGGCCAGGTCGGGAGCCATGTGCTGGGTAGGGATGCCTTCCAAGAGACCGATATTACTGGCATTACGATGCCCATTACCAAGCACAATTATCTGGTTAAAGATGCTAATGATTTGGCTTATGTATTCAAGGAGGCAATCTACATCGCCACCACGGGTCGCCCCGGGCCGGTGTTGATTGACATCACCAAGGATGCGATGCAGAAGAGTTGTATTCCTAATTGGGATGTGAAACTCGATCTGCCCGGCTACAAGCCCAATTATCAGCCCAATCGCAAGCAACTGCGCGAGGCGTTGAAGTTGCTGCGCCACGCCAAGAAGCCGGTGCTGATCGCAGGCCAAGGCGTGATTATGGCTGGTGCCCACAACGAACTGCGTCAGTTCGCCGAGCGGCTGCGCCTGCCGGTGATCACGACGCTGCAAGGCATTGGCGCCTTCCCCGAAGAGCATCCGCTCAGTCTGGGCATGCCCGGCATGCATGGCTGGGTGCACTGCAACCGCGCTATTCAGGAGTGCGACGTGCTCTTTAATATCGGTGGCCGCTTTGATGATCGTGTCACCGGCAAAGCCAGCACCTTCGCCCCCAATGCCAAGGTTATCCATGTGGACATTGATCCCTCCGAGATTGGCAAGAATGTCAATGTGGATGTGCCGATTGTGGGCGATGCGCGTATGACGCTCCAGGCGCTCTTGGACGAACTGCCGACCAAGGAAGAGTTGGGCGAACTGCACGCCCACGCCTCCGATTGGATGGAGTACATCCGCGATATGCAGGATAAGCACCAGGGCAAGCAACAGTACGTCAGCCGCGCTGCCGTGCAGAATATGGCCCTGCCGCCCCACGATGTCTATGCGGCGCTCAATCGCCACATTGCTGATCGCGGCAACATGATCGTCGTCACCGATGTGGGCCAACACCAGATGTGGGCCGCCCAGTTGCTCGATTGGAACGCCGGGCCGCGCACCCACATCACCTCCGGCGGTGCCGCCACCATGGGCTACTCGCTGCCCGCCTCGCTCGGCGTGGCCGTTGCCCACCCCGACAAGACCGTCTGGGTTGTCTGTGGCGACGGCGGCTTCCAGATGACCAACCAGGAGATGGCGACCATCATCCAGGAGGGCATTAAGAACATTAAGGTCGCCGTGATCAACAACGGCTACCTGGGCATGGTGCGCCAGTGGCAGGAGCTCTTCGAGAACAAGCGCTACAGCGGCACGCCACTAAGCGGCCCCAATTTCGCCAAGCTCGCCGAAGCCCACTACTGGAAGGGCATGACGGTGGAACACGCCAACCAAGTGCAGGCCGCGATTGAAGAGGCCCAAGCCACCAACGGCCCCGTCCTGATTGATTTCCGTGTCGAGCGCGAGGTCAACGTCTTCCCGATGGTGCCGCAGAATGCTTCGATTGGCGAGATGATTACCGAAGCCACGGATGCCTAGGTCTCCACTTCCGGTGGGGGTTTGGGGGAGGCGCAGCCTCCCCCACATTGGGAAGGGTGCGCGAGGGAACCAGGTTCCCTCGCATCCCTCTTCCGTCCTAAGGGATTTGGGGCGCAGCCCCAACCCCCGCCCAAACTACACATGAAAGAGCGAAGCGACCCATGAAAAAACACACCATCGTCGCCCTCGTGCAGGATCGCCCCGGCGTGCTCAGCCGCGTGGTGGGCTTGATCCGTCGGCGCGGTTATAACATCGAGAGCTTGGCCGTTGGCCACAGCGAACAGCCCAGCGTCAGCCGCCTCACCCTCGTCGTTGAGTCCAATCAGGTCGAGCAGGTGGTCAAACAACTCTATCGCCTGATCGAAGTGATCAAAGTGAGCGACATCACCGACGATCCCACCGTTGACCGCGAGATGGTGCTCTTGAAGCTCCATGCGCCCATCGCGGTGCGCCACGAGATCGTCGCCATGTGTGGCGTCTTTGATGCCAAAATCGTGGATGTGGCGGCCAACACAATGATCGTCGAAATGAGCGGCACCCCCGGCAAGGTCGAAAACTTCATCGAGGCGGTGCGCAACTATGGCATCAAAGAGATGATGCGCACCGGACGGATCGCCATGGTGCGTGGCGCACGCGGCCACAACGCCGATCAGTATGTCGAGACGGGCAACGGCGCGACCGCACCGGCCATCAACTAACACCCCAGCGCGGCGGGGGCTTGGGGGCTTGGCCCCCAAGAAAAACCCCCTTCCCCAGGGGCTGGGGGGCGAAGCCCCCTCCGGCGGGGGTTCATGGGCGGACAGAAAACTTGTGCGTCCCCTGCTGGAACCGCATTGCAACGCCAAGAATCTCAATGTTTTCCCCCCTCTCCCACAACGTGGGAGAGGGGGCAGGGGGTGAGGGCCATCCATGGCATCCCCATCATCTATCTGCGGCTTGCGGAGCGAATGTTCTGTCCGCCCTTGAACCGGCGGGGGCTTGGGGGCTTGGCCCCCAAAAACCACCTTCGGGCGGGCGGGGGCTTGGGGGCTTGGCCCCCAAAAACCTCCCCTTCCCACAGATACCGGGGCAACGCCCCAGC
>RSAS01000817.1 GCA_003934145.1 Candidatus Viridilinea halotolerans
AGGGCTACGAGGGAATGATTCGCGGCGGCGATTTTATTCGTCGGATGAAGTGGGACGATGTTGGCGGCATTTTGCACCGTGGCGGGACGGTAATTGGCACAGCGCGCAGCGACGAGTTTCGCACGCGTGAGGGCCGCCGTAAGGCGGTGGCGAATCTGCTAGAGCACGGCATCAACCATCTTGTGGTGATCGGTGGCGATGGCAGCCTCACTGGCGCGGCGCTATTTCGCCTCGAATGGCCCGAATTGGTGCAGGAGCTGCGCTCTGCTGGTTTGCTTGATGCTGCCACTGCCGAACGCTACGCCTTTCTTGCTGTCGTCGGCTTGGTTGGTTCCATTGACAACGATTTCTCTGGCACCGATATGACCATCGGGGCCGACTCGGCGCTGCACCGTATTACTGAGGCGCTCGATGCAATTACCGCCACCGCCGCGAGTCACCAGCGCACGTTTGTCGTGGAGGTGATGGGGCGCAACTGTGGTTACCTTGCCCTGATGGGTGCGATTTCGGGCGGGGCCGATTGGATCTTTATCCCCGAATACCCCCCCGATACCGACGACTGGCAGAGCGCGATGTGCGAAGCGCTGCGCGTCGGACGGCAAAGTGGCCGCCGCGATAGCCTTGTCGTGGTTGCGGAGGGAGCGCATGATCGCAGCGGCGCACCGATTACCGCCCAACAGATCAAAGAGATTCTTGAGGCCCAACTCGGTGAAGATACCCGTGTCACCATCCTGGGCCATATCCAGCGCGGTGGGGTGCCCAGCGCCTTTGATCGTTGGATGAGTTCGCTCATTGGCTATACCGCCGTGCAGCACCTGTTCAACAGCAAGCCCGAGGATGACCCCCAGATTATCGGCATCCGCGAGAATCGCATTACGACCGCGCCGCTTATGGAGTGTGTCCAGCAGACCCGCGCCGTCGCGGATGCAATTAAGGCCCACGACTACGACCGCGCCTTGGCTTTGCGCGGCGGCAGTTTTGGTGAGACGCTGCGCACGCTACGCACGTTGATGCAGTCCAATCCTAGTACGCTCAGTGATGGCACGAAACGCCGATTGCGTTTCGCTATCCTCCACTCCGGCGGCCCCGCTCCTGGTATGAACACGGCGGTGCGCGTGGCGGTGCGCCTCAGTGTAGACCACGGGCATAAGGTCTACGGCGTGCGTGGCGGCTTCCAAGGTCTGATCGATGGTGATATGTACGAAATGGATTGGATGAGCGTCACCGGCTGGGCCACCGTTGGCGGCGCCGAGCTGGGGGTCAACCGCAAAATCCCGCAGGGTGCCGAGCTCTACCAGATCGCCCGCAATATCGAGAGCTTTGGGATTGATGCCATTCTCATGATTGGCAGCCTCTCTGGCTACCAGGCCTGTCACCGCCTCTTCACCGAACGCACCAACTTCCCCGCCTTTCGCATTCCGATCATCTGCCTGCCCGCCACGATTGATAACAATCTGCCCGGATCGGATCTGAGCATCGGGGCCGATACGGCGCTCAACAGCATCGTCGAATCGGTTGACCGCATCAAACAATCTGCCGTCGCTGCGCGGCGCTGCTTCGTCGTCGAAGTGATGGGGCGCGACTGCGGCTACCTCGCCCTTATGAGCGGCCTCGCCTCCGGCGCCGAACGGGTCTACATTCCCGAAGAGGGCGTGACCCTGCGCGATCTCCAGGCCGACGTAGACGAGATGACCTACTGGTTCAAGCGCGGCAAGCGGCTCAGTTTGGTTATGCGCAACGAAAGGGTCAACCGGGTCTATACCACCGGCTTCATGGTCGCCCTGTTTGAAGAGGAGGGCGGCTCGGTTTTTGAGGTACGCCAAGCGATTTTGGGCCACATCCAGCAGGGCGGCAGCCCGACGCCCTTCGACCGCATCCAAGCGACGCGCTTGGCGGTGCGTTGTGTAGAGTTTCTTATTGATCGGGCCAGCCGCAAACAGCCCGACGCGGCCTTTATTGGCATCAAGGGCGGACGGTTGCAGATCCGTGATCTGGAAGATCTCCCGCGTATGATGCACCCCGAATTTGCGCGCCCGCGTGAACAGTGGTGGATGGAACTGCGCGACATCGCACGCACTCTGCGCCAGCAACCGGCGGACGAGGAGTGATACCAAATCCGATAGCCGATAGCCGATAGCTGAAAGCCGGACATGGCGTCTCAATGCGCTTGAATGTCATTAGGGGCATGCGGCCTGTTCAATGGTAATTGGTATGAGGGAAGCGAGGGGTTCGCTCACTCCTCCATGGCGATTGCAAAGTCCTCCTGATCGTCCGCAGATTACGCAGATTACGCAGATTATTGCTTCCTCATCTGCGAAATCTGCGTAATCTGCGGATACTACCTGAGCCTAATGGGACTTTGCAACCGCCATGCTCACTCCTCCTTCGTCCCTTGACGCATACCCCCAAGTATGCTATAGTCACCCGGCGAACAGTCGTAAGGAAGAACAGGCATTCATGCCCCGCAGCACCAACAACTGGTACTACTCCTTCTTCTACTTTACCGGCCCACATACGGCTTGGTCGCTTCGCACTGTCTAAATTTTTCTCGCACGATAGAGATTTAACCTAAAGGGCGTGAAGCGAACGAGCTTCACGCCCTTTCTGTATATTCAGCAGCGCAGGGAGGTTTTCAATGACGGTTTACTGTCGAGGTGTACGCGGTGCGACGACGTGTGCGGCCAACACGCGCGAGGAGATGCTTGCGGCGACCCACGAACTGATCGAGCAACTGATCGCAGCCAACGGTATTACAAGCGACGAGATCGCATGCGCGATCTTTACCACTACCCCCGACCTGAACGCCGAATATCCCGCCGTCGCCGCCCGCGCCATGGGCTGGGGCGACACCGCGCTGCTCTGCGGCCACGAGATGAGCGTCCCCGGCGGATTAACCCAGTGCATTCGTATTCTCATTCTCTGGAATACGCAACTTGGCGCCAGCGAAGTGCGCCACGTCTACTTGCGCGGGGCGCGCAACCTGCGCCCCGACCTCGCCGATGCGCTGGCAGCGTTTGTGAGCGCCCCGTAGGGCGTTGTTTCTCGTTTTGTTGCGTGTTGGCGGCTTTGCCGCCAACACGCAACAAAACGAGCTTTTCGGGGGAACCAGGTTCCCCCGAACCCCCCTCAAGGGGCAGGGGGAACCAAGTTCCCCCGCACCGCCTTCAGGGGGGTTAAGGGCGGACAGAACATTCGCTCGGCAAGTCACGGATAGGTGATTGG
>RSAS01000874.1 GCA_003934145.1 Candidatus Viridilinea halotolerans
ATCCCAATCACCTATCCGTGACTTGCCGAGCGCATGTTCTGTCCGCCCTTAAACTTGCCTCATGGGGCGGGTGGGGTTTCGGACGTTCGCCCCTCCCTTGCGCCGCCGCGCTGCCGCAGCAGTTCATAGAGCATTACGCCCGTAGCCACCGCAAGGTTGAGCGAGTCGCCGCGCCCCAGCATGGGCATACGCACGAGGTGCTGGCAGCACGCCTGCTGCTCATCAGTCAACCCTTGGCGCTCACTACCCATCAGCAGCACCAACGGCTGTGCATAGGCTACCTGCTGAAAATGGCTCGCCGCCTGATCACTCGTTCCCACCAGCGGCGCACCACGCACGGCGCACCACGCCTGCAAAGCGGGCCACGTCGCCTGCACCAGACGCACCGCAAAGGTCGCCCCCATCGCCGCCCGCAGCGCCACCGGATCGTAGGGATCAGCCGCCGCGCCAACCAAGATCACTCCCGCCGCCCCCACTGCCTCCACGGTACGAATGATCGTCCCCACATTCCCCGGATCAGCCGGTGCCACCAAGGCGACCCAACCGATGCCTGGGGCGAGCACTACCTCTTCCAACGGCGACCAGACTTGGTGGGCGACGGCAGCGAGCCCTTGGGGCCCATCTTTGAGGGCAAGATGGCTGAAGACAGCGGCGCTTACTTGTACTAGGGGTACCCCCGCCGCCGCTTGGGAGCGTACAAGCTCATCGGCAAAGGGGCTGCGCAGCAATTCCGGGGCAACCACAAGGCGCTCGATGCAACCACTCCGCGCCGCCTCGCCCACCAAACGGATCCCTTCGAGCAGACAGAGGCCACTCGCTGCACGCGCCTTGCGCTGGTATAGCGCACGCATAGCTTTGATGGTAGGGTTGGATGTGCTCGTAATCATTGAAATTATAGATCTTTTTTGTTGCGCGTTGGCGGCGCAGCCCCATGCGCATGAACGTAAGCCTCTGGCGGGCCTGCCGACGGGGGTTCGGGCTTGCCCTGAGCCTCGTCGAAGGGGCATGGCCCCCGAAAAATCTCCCTTTCCAGCGGGATTTTAGGAGCCGCAGGCCCCTTACGTTCATGCGCATGGGGCGCAAGCCCCAGCAGCGGGTTTTAGGGCGGCAGCCCTAAAATAGGAAACGTAGCCCCAAGCCCGCTGGTGCATAAGGGGCAGTGAGGGAACCATGTTCCCTCACTGCCCCTTATGCACCAGCGGCAGGTAACTATGATACACCTGCGCCACAACCCAAAGACGCACTGGCAGATCCTTGTTACCGCCATTGCTGGTGATGCGCAGCGTGGCTTCGTGCAGGCCCAAGTCAAGACTGCGCGGATCGGCGGTCAAGGCCAACACCTGCTGGCGTGTGCTACCGCCACTTGGGTTGACCTGCAGCCAGGGCTGATTGCTCTGGGCTTGCCACGTCAGGCTGCCAGAACCCAGATTGGCAATGCTAAGAGCACTCTGGCGGGGTGCTGCATCGAGCTCAACGAGCCACTGAAGACTTTCTGCCGAGAGCTGAAGGGCCGTAGGCCAACTCTGGCGCACATAGATCGGCTGTTCGCCGATGGTAAGCTGGAGGTTGTCTCCATCGTGTGGCGCAGCAAAGATCAGCCCATCGCGGGTGACAAGCTCGGGCGTCGTGCCGGGCTCACGGGGTAGCAGCACGCGCTCTTCATCCGCATTGCGCCAGAGTAGATCGATAATGCGCTTATCGTCCGTATGAAAGCGCAGGTGAAAACGAGCGGGGGCGATCAGTTCTTCTGGCTTATGTTCAAAGCTATGCAGCACACCAAAACCCACAAAGTGCGCCCCGGCCAACTGCTGAGTCAAGGTGTGGTAAGCAAAAGCCGCCGCCTTCGGCGCGTAGCCTTCGGCTCTGGTGCGGAAAATGGCCGCTTCTTCCCAAAAGTTTTGCAGCGTGCCCTCAAATTTATCTTCCAACTGAAACCAACTGATGTGCTGAATACCAAACGCCAGTGCAAGTCCATAGGTACGCACGAGGTAATTGGCCTGTTGCTCTTCCGTCTTGCCAATAAAACCCGCGAGGCGCGCCGCCGCGTAGGTGGGATGGCTGCTATAGGCTTGCAGCGCGTGGGCGCCCAGGTGCAAACGCCAATCTGGGCTAGGCGTACGCTGGCTCAGCATGGCCGGGCCAACATAACAATCGGGCTGCTCGGCGCTGCACGTAGACCAACCAACTTCGCTGATCCAGATGGGACGCGGTGCTCCGCCGCGTAACGCCGTTTGGGCGTCAAGCCACGCCCGGGCCAAACTCAAGCGCCCCCAAAGGCTATAGGCCCCCTGGATGCTCGGATCCTCCGGCGCGACGGTGGGCATATACGGGTGAATGGCCAAGACATCAAAGCTCTGCCAAGCACCCGGGCGCGCATTGAGCGCGTCGGCCAGGAAACTGAGGCCATCGCGGTGGCCAATGCCATCATTCCAAGCCCCGTCAAAGATATAGAGCCCGCCCGTAGCGACGATGGCGGTTGGGTCGGCACGCTTGATCGCCGCATAGCCCACCTCAAGCAACGCCGCATATTCCGCCGGCGTCCCGGGCCACGTCTCCCACGCATTGGGCTCATTGCCAATTTGCCATGCCGCCACGCGCGGCGAACCCGGCGCGTCATCTTCGCCATCGCCATTGTAGCGTTTAACAACCGTGTAGACATAGTCGGCAAAATCTTGGACATCGGCAGGCGGGCACCAATAGTCGTGGGTACGCACGCCCGCGGCGGCATAGCGCGCCATGCGTTCGGGGCAATCGGCAACGCGCGCCCAAGCGGGCGTAGTCAGCAGCATACCAACGATCTGGTAGCCCGCCGCATGCGCCTCACGCAGCCGTGTATCAAAGGGATTCCAATCCCAGCGCCCTTTGCCACTGCGCTCAATATTGCCCCAACTCAACTCCTCACGCGCCCACGCAACCCCAATATTGCGCCCGTGGGCAATTAGTGTAGCCGCTCCCTCGTCACCATCATTTCTGATGCGCTCCAAGCCGGTGAAATAGGTATTCATGCCAAAGGGACCGATCTGCGCCGGGGACTGGATGGCCGTTGGGGTTGCCTCTTGGCTGTGAGCTGGTGTAATTAATAGTATAATTAAGCTAATAAATAGTACTATTTTTTTCATATTTTTTATTCTTTGGTTAATACGGTTGTGCGTTGTTTTGGGGCTGCGCCCCCATGCGCATGAACGTAAGGGGCCTGCGGCCCCTTAAACCCCGCCGGAAGG
>RSAS01000477.1 GCA_003934145.1 Candidatus Viridilinea halotolerans
TTCATGAAAAACATCTCGCGCTCGTTGCTGTAGCGGTTGACTTGGCTGGGCAACGAATCTTGCGAAGAGTAGTAACCCAAGACGCGATTGCTCGGATCGCGGGCATTGAGAATCGTAATGCGCCGATCTCCATCCACCCCAGGCTGCACCTCGGAACCAAAGACCTCGCGGGTGCGCGGGTAGATCTCCTGTTCAAACTGTTGGGCCGCCCGTTCCAACGCCTGCTGATTGTAGGGCAGCCCCTCTTCGACATACATCAGTACTACCGGGCCGGCGTAGCGCAATTCGGCGTTAATTTCAAAATTTTTATTATTCGCGAGATCGGTAACAAAGAAGGGCCGTGCATAGCCCACTTCCACTTCAAGCGGCGTTTCGCGGGCCACGACCGGGCAGTCATCCGGCGTCGTGCGGCAATTGCCCAGCGCAATCGCCAGCGCCACCTGATCGCGCAACAGGCGCTCGTGGGTGTTGAGGCGGGCCAACAGCAGATCAGGCCCACTGGGGCTACTCGGCAACTCTGGCGCTAGCGTCGGCAGCGGATCGAGTACCAACAACGCAGCGGGCGTCGGTGTCGCTTCCAGAGCAACGGGCGCATTTGTGGGCTCAATCGTTGCTGTTGGCGACACCGCAGCCCCAAAAGGGGTACACGCGCCAAGCAGGAGCAGCAGCAGCGCCAGGGGGAGGATGAGTTTCTTCATACTCACATTGTACCGCCATCAATACGACACAACAACGGGAGTACTCATCGTTTAATCGTTTGCGCACTCGTGCCGCCTCGCGTACAATGACGCCCGCCGACGCCAAAACGGAACAAAAAGAGTGTTTCGGGGAAGGCGAAGCCTCACCCAACCCCTCGCCGGAAGGATCACATGGCCTATAACGTCCTCATGATCGCCTCGACTAGTTTCTTTTCTGATTATGGCAACCACGTGCGCATCTGGGAAGAGACGCGGGCGCTACAGCGGCGCGGCCACCGCTTGGTGCTTGCGAGTTACCATAATGGCGATGACATGCCCGGCCTAGACATCCGGCGTTCTTGGGATGTGCCCTGGATTAAACGCGCCGTGGTGGGTTCGTCGCGCCATAAGCTCTATTTGGATGTGGGCTTGGCGTGGCGGGCACTGCGCGTGGCGCTAAAGTTGCGCCCCTCCATGATTCACGCCCATACCCACGAGGCGGCAGCCATTGGTTTGCCCCTGCGCCAACTGTTAGGCGTGCCGCTGATCCTTGATTACCAGGGCAGCATGACGAGTGAGATGCTTGATCATGGCTTTCTCAGCCGTTCTAGCCGTCTCTACCGGCCAGTGCATGGCCTCGAGCAGACCCTGAATCGTGCGGCTGACGCGATCATGACCTCCACCCACAACGCGGCAGCGCAACTGCGGGCGACGGGCGTGGTGCCAACTGAGCACATTCATGCAGTGCCCGACGGGGTGGACACCGAGCGCTTCCGGCCCTACGACGGCTCGGCGGCGTGGGCGGCGCAACGGGCCGAACTGCGCGCTCAGTTGGGCATCCCCACCGACCGGCGCATCATTGTCTACATTGGCCTCTTGGCCCCCTACCAGGGCACGAACCTGCTGATCGAGACGGCGCGCATGCTGTGCGCCCGTCGCCCTGAGGTTCACTTCCTGATCATGGGCCACCCCGATCCGCAGAGCTACCGCCGCTATGCCGAGAGCCTCGGCGTGGCGGGCAATGTCACCCTGCCGGGGCGCATCATCTACCGCGATCTGCACAGCTACCTGGCGCTGGGCGACGTGGCGGTCGCGCCGAAAATGAGCTTGACCGAGGGCAATGGCAAGATCGCCAACTATATGGCGATGGGTTTGCCCACGGTCGCTTTTGCGACGCCGGTGGCGCGTGAAATACTGGGCGACACGGGGCTCTATGCGCAGATGGGCAGTGCCGAAGATCTCGCCGCCCGCTTGGAACAAGCGCTGGATGATCGTGAGCTTGCCGGGCGTCTCGGTGCTGCCGCACGTCGTCGTGCCGTCGCCGAATTCTCCTGGGAACGCGCTGCCCGCACGATTGAGGCCATCTACGCCGAGGCGCATGCACGGCGCAAAGCCCCCCGCGAGCAGGCCATCGCGCCGTCGCGCCGCGTGGGCCGCCACGGGGAGTGACAGCGCGCGAGGCGAGAGGCGCATTACACGTTGATGGCATCCCAGTGCGGCAGGGCAGACCTGTGAGGTCTTATTTGAAACGTATTGGCTTTAGCCCCGTTACCCCATCACGACATCCCCTCCACCAACGGCAACTCCGCAATGATATGCGTGCCAAAGCCGGGGGCTGCCTCGATGGTGACGGTGCCGCCAATCAGTTGGGCGCGCTCTTCCATGCCGCTCAAGCCGCCGGTGAGGTGGCAAGCGCGCACCACTTCGCGGTCGAAACCACAGCCCATATCGTCCACCCGCAGCATCAGGCGCTGATCGTTGGCGATTAAGCGCACGCTGGCGGCTTGTACGCCGGCGTGGCGAGCGACGTTGGTGAGTGCTTCTTGGATAATGCGGTAGGCAACGGTTTCGACTTCGGCAGAGAAGCGGCGGTTGATGCCGTGGTGGCGCAGATCGATCTGGACGCCGGTGCGTGGAATGAAGCGGTCGAAGAGCCAGCCCAGGGCGGGCAGCAGGCCCATGTCGTCGAGCAGCGCAGGGCGCAGGTCGAGCGAGAGGTTGCGCACGCGGCCCATCAGTTCGGTAAGCGAGGCTTGGGCCTCCGTCAGCGGCGCAGCCACCTTCGGGGGCGCGTTGAGTGCCGCCGCCGCCAGCGAGAGCTTGAGGCCAGTTAAGACTTGGCCGACTTCGTCGTGCAATTCGCGGGCGATATGGCGGCGTTCGCGCTCGTGGGCCTCGACGAGGCGGCGCGAGAGGGTCTGAAGTTGCTCCGTAGAGGCGCGCAATTCTGCTGCGGCCTGGTAGCGTGTGCTCACATCGCGCCAGGCGACGCAGATGCCCAGAATCTGACCCTGGTCGTCACGGATGGGCGCATAATCAAGGGCCATCCAGAGCGGCGCGTCGAGCGTACCCAGGTTCAATTCGGTATGGAGGCGCTCGCCCGCGAGGGCGCGCTGCATCATGCCCAAACGCGTCGGTTTCGCCTCCACGATCATGTAGTCGCTGATTGGCGCACCGACGCGCAACAGCAAGCCGGTGCGCTGCTGCAACTCCGTCTCGGCAAGCCCATTCCACTGCAACAGACGCAGGTCGGGATCAAGCAGCAAATAGGCTTGGCTCGTGGTGGCAAAAATCGCCTGAAGGTGCGCGGTCGCCCGCATGCGCATCGCGGCTTGGGTGGCGGCAAGCTGTTCAGCCTGCGCCACCTGCTGCTCAAGCGCAGCGATGCGCGCCTCAAGGGTGGCGATGTGCGCCTCACGCGCAGGGCTAACATTGGAGCGTGAGGGCATCACGCAGACTCCCGTTGGTGCATTGAGCAGCGGATATCTTTGAGGTGTGGCCAAAATCTTGTGGGCTGCACCTTCCGGCGGGGGATGCGCGGGAACCGGGTTCCCGCGCATCCCCCCCACAGCGCATGTCAAATTGTACCACTTGGTACTGAAAATCGAGAATCTTGCCCTGGGCGGTGGCCATCGTGGTCACGGATCATGTGCATCGTTTTACACGCTATAGGTATACGATAACGGTTATTATAGCTTATGCGTTCTATGTTGTCAAGTGGTTGCTATTCTGTACCAAGGAGTGCTATAGTCTTTCAGATAATGTTTCTGGAACCTCCAGGATCGTGGGAGGGGTTTTCGTGGAGGGCTTCGCCCTCCCCGAACCCCTCCCTTTCGAGATTCTTTAATGGAGTGTGAGATGGGGCCTAAGCCCTATACGCACCAAGTGCAGGGCTGCCGCCCTACAAACCTTTGGTGGGGCAAGCCCCAAGCCCCGCCGGACGGCGGGGGGATGCGAGGGAACCAGGTTCCCTCGCATCCCCTTCCTACAAGTTTTGGTCATACCCAAATGATGCTATGTTTACTCTCTCCTTCATCTACCCATTAGCTCTTTTGTTGCTGCTGCTCGTGCCGCTGCTCTGGCTGGCGGCTTGGGTTACGCGCGAGCATGCCCTGTGGCGTTTGGGCCGTGGGCGCTTTCTGACGCTCTTGGCGGTGCGTTCGACGCTGCTGACGGCGCTCGTTCTGGCGCTGGCGGGGGTGCAGGTGGTGCGGGCGGTGGACGATACGGCGGTGGTCTTTTTACTTGATGGCAGCGATTCTTTTGCGCCAGCCCAGCGCGAGCGCGCCTTGGCTTATGTAAATGAGGCGCTGGCGGCGGCTGAACCTAATGATCGGGCCGCTCTGGTGGTCTTTGGGGCCGATCCGGCGGTCGAACGGGCGGCTGGCCCGCCGCTGCCGCTGACGCGCCTCACGTCGCTGGTGACGGGCAGCCGCACGAATTTGGCCGAGGCGCTTCAGTTGGGCCTGGCGCTGCTCCCTGCGGATGCCCAAAAGCGCGTGGTGCTGCTCTCCGACGGCGAAGAGAATCTGGGGCGGGCGCGCGAGATGGCCCAACTCTTTGCGCTGCGCGGGGTGCCCATTGAGGTTGTGCCCTTCGCGGCGGAGCGTGGCCCCGATCTGGTGTTGGCGAGTCTCGAAGCGCCGACCAGCGCCACGGAGGGGCAAGACATTCCGCTGATTGTGCAACTGGAGAGTAGTGCGGCTGGCCCGGCCCGCTTGGAGCTTTTTGCCGATGGTGAACTGGTGGCGGCTGAGGATCTGACGGTGGAGGTCGGTCGTTCGAGCCTACAATTCAACCTGCCTGCGGGCGAGGCGGGCTTTCGCCGTTTTAGCGTCCGCGTTACGGCGCCCTTTGATACCCAGCCGCTCAACAATCAGGCCGCCGCCTTCACCCAGGTGGCCGGGCCGCCGCGCATTCTGCTGGTTGCCAGCGAGCCGGAACGGGCCGCACCGCTGCGTGCGGCGCTCGAGGCGGGGGCGTTACGGGTGGTGAGCATCACGCCCGACCAATTGCCCGCTGATGCGGTGGCGCTCTTGCAGTACCAGGCGCTGGTGCTGGTGGATCTGCCCGCTACACGCGTTCCGCTGGCGACCCAACGCGCCCTCGCGGCCTATGTGCGCGATCAGGGGGGCGGTTTGGCCATGCTCGGCGGCAGCGAGTCGTTTGGGGCCGGTGCATGGCGGCGCACGCCCATCGCCGAGGTGCTGCCCGTCGAGCTCGATCCCCCGGCTACCGAGCAGCGCCCCGATCTCGCCTTGGCACTGGTGCTGGATCGCAGTGGCAGTATGTCTGAGGAGGTTGAATTTGGGCGCAATCGCCTCGATCTGGCCAAAGAGGCGGTCTTTTTGGCCTCGCTTGGTTTGACCCAGAACGACCAGATCGGCGTCTTTGCCTTTGATGAACTGGCGCAGACGGTGATGCCCATTCAGCCCCTACCCGATCTCTTTACGCTGGAGGATTTTGTTGGGCGCATTAGTCTCGGTGGCGGTACGAATATTCGGGCCGGCATAGATCTCGCCGCTCAGGCGCTCGCCGCCGCCGATGCGCGCGTCAAGCACCTCATTCTGCTCACCGATGGCATTGACAATAGCAATTATGCCGATCTAGTGGAGCAACTGCGGGATGCCAATACGACAGTGAGCTTTATTTCGATTGGCGAACATACCAACCAGAGCCTCGAGCAACTGGCGGTGCGCGGCGGTGGAACATTCTACCGCGTGCTGGATGCGCAGGAGGTGCCGGAGATCTTTCTCGACGAGACGGTGCGCATCGCCGGGCGCGATATTGTGGAAGAAGCCTTCTATCCGTTGCTGCTGCTCAATGCGCCGCCGGTGCGCGGGCTCGGTCCGCTGCCGCCGCTCTACGGCTACAACCTGACCCAAGCGCGCCCTACCGCTCGCACCTTCTTGAGTACGCCCGACGGTGCGCCAATCTTGGCGCTCTGGCAAGTGGGCCTGGGGCGCAGTCTGGCGTGGACGAGCGACATGAAGGGGCAATGGGCGCGTGATTGGCTCACCTGGGATGGCTTCGCGCCCTTCGCGGCGGGCATGGTGGATGCGCTGTTGCTGCCGCCCGCCGCTGGGCGCTTGAACCTTGAGTTGCGTAGCGACGGCCCCGAGGCGCTGATCGATCTGTTGGTCTTTGACGCTGACGGGCGCCCAACAAGTGCCGCCGTGCTGAACGGGCGCCTGCTCGATCCCGCCGGACGCGGCGTCGATCTGGTGTTCGACGCGGTTGCTTTGGGGCGCTACCGCGCCGTGGCGCCCACCGACAGCCCAGGCGCGTATGTGGCCCAAGTCCTGGCGCTCGACGCAGCAGGCCAAGCGTTGGGCAGCGTCAGCGGCGGGCTCGTCGTGAGCTACTCGCCCGAATATCGCCCCAACGCCTCCGGCGCGGCGCTGCTGACCGAACTCGCCGCCCTCACCAACGGACGAATCGCACCGCCAGCGGCAAGCCTCTTTGCTAGCGCGGGGCAGCAGGTCGGGCGGGTGCGCGACATCGCCCTGCCCCTGATCTGGCTCTGCCTTGTGTTGCTGCCGCTGGATATTGCGCTACGACGGCTCTTCTTGCGCCCCCGCGACTTCGCGCCCGCCTGGCGGCGTACCCGTCCCACCCAGCCCACCCAGCCCACCCAACCCGATCCGCTGCTTCAACGGCTACAAGCGGCACGCGAGCGCACGCGCCGCCCACCAGTGCGCCCCGCTACACCGCCCACCGAAGCACCCACAGCGCCGCCCGTTGCCGCACCGCCAGCGTCATCATCCAGCCCTATGACGGACGAAGAGCGCATGGCCCGCCTCCTCGCGGCGCGGCGGCGCGGGCGTGGGGATGGGGATAGCCGCTAGCCGATCGGCGGAGGCAAGGATGCACAGTGGCTCAAAAATAGCCACCTTCGTAATATTGGCGAAGCCGATGCCTTTGCCAAAGACACGGGCAAGCTCGTAGAGTAAAAAGAAGGGTACGATGAAGTTGACAACGGGGATAATGAGCAGGGCAATCCACCAGATCGGGCGATCAATGATTTTTAAGAAGACCACCATGTTGTAGAACGGGACGATGGCCGCCCACCCCGGCTCGCCAGCCTTCACAAAGATCTGCCACGTTGCGGCTAAGGGCAGGATCACGACGAAGACAAAAACGAGCAAAAAGAAGAGCAGAGCGGCAAGACTAGCAAGGGCGTCGTTGGATTGCTGGGCATGGGTAAGTGCGAGGATCATTGCTAGCTCCTTGAATTCCTCCCCTAGATGCGCATCACCAACCGGCCTGCAACAAAGACCTGGCGCACAATGGGGTCGGGGCTGCGTTCCACCACGATCAGATCGGCGGCGTGGCCAACGCTGATGCTGCCGAGTTCGTGGGCAATACCGACGGCTTGGGCCGGGTTGTGGCTAATCAGCGCAACCGCTGCGGCGAGATCAATGATGCCCTGTTCGGCGAGCATGAAGACGGCAGGGAGCAGCGCGGCGGGGTAGTAGTCGGCACAGAGCCAGTCTACCACACCAGCGACAAGGGCGGTGCGGGCGTTGAGGTTGCCGCCACTTGATTGCCCGCGTAAGACGTTGGGTGCGCCCATGCCCACGGCGAGTCCGGCGTGGTGAGCGGCATGCGCTGCCTCAAGGGTAGTGGGAAATTCGGCAATGCGCAGGCCCCGTGCGGCCCACGAAGCGATCTTTTCTGGCGCATCGTCGTCGTGGCTGGCCACGGGAATGTCGTGCGCTTGGGCTACCGCCAGCACGTGGGCAATGTTGGCGGGGATGTAGTTCATGGCGATACGTTTGCGCTCCAAGATCAGATCAATCTCTGCATCGCTGCGCCCGGTTGTTTGGACAATGTAGTTACGAAAGGCGCGTTCGTCGGCGTATTGCCCCTGCCCGGGGCTGTGATCCATTACCGAAATCAGCCGTAAGCACGGGTGACCAACCATGCTCGCTAAGGCATGGACGCCATGCTCGCTGCTTACTTCGACCCGTGCATGGACAAAATGACGCGCACGGCAATGTTTTTCATTGCTAAGGCGTTCTAAAAAAGCACCAACAAAACGATCACTGCGCACGCCGAATTCGTCATCGTCGAGCGAAAGCGAATGAAATTCACTGGTTACGCCGCACCCTAAGAGCAGCCGGTCGGTGGCGTGCAGCGCCACCCCGACCGGGATTTCGACGCCGGGGCGGGGCTGCACCATGCGTTCGATCATGTCGCAGTGCAGATCAACAATACCAGGCAAAATCAATTTGCCCTGCAGATCGTCGTGTTGCGCTGCGTGTGCTGGCGGACAAGCGGCCTGTGCGCCGACGCCGCTGATGCGTCCATCTTCGATGCTGACCCAACCCGGATTGATGGTCGTGTTGGGCAGTACGACGTGAGCGTTGCTGAGTAAGTAATCCATAGGTTTAAATGTACGCCTTCCGGCGGGGGGCGGGGCATGGCCCCATGGACATGAATGTACGCCTTCCGGCGGGGGTTTGGGGGAGGCTTCGCCTCCCCCAAAGAACTTTGTTTCTTCCGTTTTGGCGGCGAAGCCGCCAAAACGGAAGAAACAAAGAGGGTTTGGAGCGAAGCTACAACCTTACGTTTAGGGCTGCCGTCCTAAACGTAAGGTTGTTTAGGCCAACGCCAACTGGTAATTCGCACACGGCCCCAGTGCGGCAAGATCGTGCGAGACGCTGATCACCGTCGTGCCATTGGCTTGGGCCGCCCGAATCATGCGCACCACGATCTCTTTGGTGGCACCGTCGAGGCTCGCGGTGGGTTCGTCGAGCAGCAACAGGCGCGGTGCCGCAATGAAGGCCCGTCCCAGGTTGATGCGCTGCTGTTCGCCACCACTAAAGGTGACGGGGCTGGCCTGCCAGAGGTGCGGACGAATGCCCAGGTCGCTGAGCCATTGGCGACCCTGCTCTTGGGCAACCTCACGCGCTACGCCCTGGCGGTAGAGCGGTTCGCAGATCACATCAAGCGCCGAGACGCGGGGAAGTACACGCAAGAATTGGGAGCAGTAGCCCATCTCACGTTCGCGTAGGCGCAACACACTACTCTCATTGGCCGTCACCAGATCGATACGCCCGTAGCATTCTGAGCTAAACCAGATCTGCCCTCCGCTAGCAAGATAGGAGCGATAAATGCACTTGAGAATGCTGGTCTTGCCGCTGCCACTGCGTCCATAGATCAGCAGGTGATCTTGAATAGCAACCCGAAAGCTGACCGCCTGCACCGGAGTGATGCTACGTCCATCAATCAGGTGCAGGATGAAGGTCTTTGTTACGTCTTCGACTTCGAGAAGGGTGGTATTCATGGTATTTTTGGGGCCATGCCCCAGGTTATTTTTTTGTTCCGTGTTGGCGGCTTCGCCGCCAACACGGAACAAAAAAGGTTTTTCGAGGGAGGCGCAGCCTCCCCCGATCCCCCGCCAAACACGTTTAACTTCAAAGAGCCGACGAGACGAGCAGTTGCGTGTAGGGGTGTTGCGGGTCTTCCATGATCTGGTCGGTAAGGCCGGCTTCGATGATGTGGCCGTTTTTCATGACGATGGTGCGGCGGGCGAGTTGGCGGATGACGCCGAGATCGTGCGAGACGAGCAGCATGGTGATCTGCTCTTCCCATTGAATACGCCGGATCAGATCGAGTACCCGCGCTTGCACCGAGAGATCGAGGCCGCTCGTCACTTCGTCGAGCAGCAAAAGACTGGGGCGGCTGGCGAGCGCTTTGGCGATCTGCACCCGTTGCAGCATGCCGCCGCTGAAGGTGTAGGGTTCGTCGTCAATCCGTTCGGGAGGCAGCTCGGTCTGTAGCTTCAGTTCGCTGGTGCGCCCCCGGATGCGCCCGACATGACGCCATTCGGCGAGCAGCAACTTTTCGGCGACGTTGCCGCCCACCGAGAAGTGCATGTTCAGGCCCAGTTCGGGGCGTTGGTGGACGATGCCCAGGCGGTCGTTGCGGAAGCGACGCGCTGCGTAGGCATCCATCCGCAATAGATCCACTGGCGCACTGCCGCCCGGCTCGTGGTACCAGATCTGCCCCTGATCGGCGGCGATGCTCAGGTTGACCATTTGCAGCAGGGTGCTCTTACCGCTGCCGCTCTCGCCGACGATGCCCAAAACTTCGCCCGTCTGTAAGCTAAAATTGGCAGCGACGCAAGCGTAAACGGTGCCGCAACGCGGGCATTGGCTGCGCCCTTGGCTGGGGCCGGTCAACTCAGCGCACGCCGCGCAGCCAGGGCCGTAGCGTTTGTGCAGATCGGCCACGTGGAGGAGCGACGTCGTTGTCATGGTTGCACCTCCCCTGCGCCAAGCCGCTGATCGCAAAAGTTGGTGTCGGAACAACTCGTCACCCATTGCCCACCGTCCGCTGGCCCAGCCACAAAATGGCTGGTCAGGAAGGTGTTTTCGGCCCCACAGCGCACACAACGCTGCCCGGCTTGGTACTCGGTGCGGAAGGGATAATCCTCGAATTGTAGCGGTACTACCGATGTGTGGGGCGGCACCGCATAGATGCGCTTTTCGCGCCCAGCCCCAAAGAGAAAGAGTGCCTCGGCCATATCAAGACGTGGCACATCCCAACGCGGAATGGGCGTGGTGTCCATCATGTAGCGCCCATTGACCATCACCGGATATTGGCTGGCGATGCGCAGATCGCCTGCGCGTACCACGCTTTCGTACATATAAACCCACATACGCCCATAATCTGCTTCGCCGTGCATCACCGTCGCCCGTTCGAGGTTCGGCTCAACCCAGCGCAACGGATCAACCATAGGCACCTGCAAGACCAAAATCTGATCGGCGCGCAGCGGCTCTTCAGGGATGCGGTGGCGCGTCTGGATCAGGCTTGCCTCACTGGTGGCCACCGTCGTCGCCACGCCGGTCGTCTGGGTGATCAGGCGGCGCAGATTGACCGCATTTACGCCCGCGTCGTCGCCCTGATCAATCACCTTGAGCGTATCTTCGGGCGTAATGATGGCCAACGTAATCTGTAACCCCCCCGTACCCCAACCACGTGCAATCGGCAAGTCGCGGCTCGCAAAAGGAACCTGGTGGCCGGGTATGGCCACCGCCTTGAGCAGACTGCGCCGAATTTCGCGTTTGGCATCTTCGTCAAGCAGGCCAAAGGTGTAGAGGTGATCGTCGTTTTGCTGCATGCTTCGTATCCCCCATAACCTATTCGTGGCTCCTATGGCTCCTGGGCTTCATGATGTTCACGGGCGCGATCCAGCACACGCAGATCGGCCTCGAAGGTCACGTAATGGGGCAGTTTGTAGTGGGCCGTAAAGCCACTCGCCTCAATGCCGTCACAATGGAGCAGCACAAACTCTTCGTTGGCGGCTGGCCCCGAAGCTCCACTCAGGCTGCCGAGACGTGCTTGGGTCATGACGCTATCGAGGATGGCCATGCTCATCACCTTTACTTCGCTCTGCCCAAACGCGAAGCCATAGCCAAGATTGAAGCGCGGTGGTGCGCTGCTGTTGCTCACGCTGTGGGCCTTCGACACCATCTCGCACTCGGTCGCCTCAATTTCGCCGATGGTCACCGCCTCACCCGTGAGCGGATGGGCCACCTGAATGGGCAAGTAGCCATAACGCAATTCGGCCAAGGTGGGATGCGCATCGCCGTAGCCGCGCACACTGCTGTAGGCAAAGGTCATGAGGCTGCTGCTATCGGCTTGGGCCAAGGCCTGCAGGCGGGCGCTACGCGGACAGGGGAAGGCCAAGGCTTGGCGCGTAAGATCGAAGGGTTCAGCCTCCGTTTCAAGCGGGGGGTCAACCAGCAACTGTTCGGTGCGCAAATAAGCGGCCACCTTAGGGAAATGGCCAATCGCTCCCGCTTGGGGCGCTCCCGCCGCCACCAACGCCGCGTAGCGCATAAGCGCCTGGGCGAGCGCATCATCGTCCTCGAGGGCCAACAGGGGCTGCAAGAGGCGGATCTGGTAATCTTGGGCCGGGCCCAGCAACTGGCCGCCCGGAATATCCTTGAACGAAGCCGAAATACGACGCATACAGGCCATAGCGCGCCCCGAAGCGGGCAGGGTCGCCATCACCCGCGTCAGGGTTGTGCGGTAGGCGCGCAGCAGAAAACTGGCCTCGATACTATCGCCCTCGGCCTGCTTCACCGCCAACGCCGCCAACAACGGCGCATAGAGCGCCCCTTCGTGCATGGCCCTACTCACCGCATGGCGCAGTTGGTCGCTGATCTGCGGCAACTGCAGCGGGCTACTGCCGCCAAGCAGGCGCAAACATGCCGCCAACTCTTCGGCGCGCAACACCGCCTCTGTGCCGCCACGAACGGCAACGTAGCCCATAGGGGACTCCTTTATGGCAATAGGGATGGTTTGTAACCACTTTACCGTCTTGTGCGTGGTGCGGTTGGTAGTAGGGGCTTTAGCCCCTGTCGAACATGCCGCATAATCAATGGCACAAAAGCGTATTGGAACGCCATGTCCGGCTATCGGCTATCAGCTATCGGCTATCAGCTATCAGCTATCGGCTATCAGCTATCGGCTATCAGCTATCGGCTATCGGCTATCAGCTATCAGCTATCGGCTATCGGCTATCGGCTATACACCGCCTCTATCCGCGTTGTGCGCGGCAAGCCCAAACACGCCCCCGTCGCATCAATGCAGAAGATGTCCACCCCCAGCGGAAAATGGGCGCGCGTGGCCATAATGCCCTTCAACACGTTGGGGGTTAAACCGGGCAAACCAACGCTGCCGCTGTTGGCAATGCCCGGCCCCTCAAGCCGCCATGTCGCCCCGCACGCATCTAGTTGTGCTACGCAGAGGAAGGCGGTACAACTCTGTTCGGGAAAGGTGAGGCTCCCCTGTTTGAGCTCGCTCAGGCATCCTGCTGACGCGGGATCGTGCAGCAGCACATAGTCGGCGAAGGCTGGTGGCCCTATTTGCGCATTGCTGCGCAGCATAATCCAGCGCGTCAAGGGATGCTCGGCGGTGAGCCAAAGCCCCTCAGCCGCATGGGCCATGCTCGTCGTCTGGTCGAGCAGGCTGAGGAACGCCGCGACGGCGTAGGGGTTGGGGCGCAACGTCGCGGCGAGCGGCGGCAGTCCGTCATCTTGCGGCGGCAGCGGCAGCGTCCCAATGCTGCCGGGACGGGCGAGGCAATCAAGAAGCACGCGGAAGGCGCGGCTGCTGAAATAGGCTTGGGCGGTGGGTGGTGCGGCTATGGTTGACATCGTATTTGTTAGTAGTGCTATCGTTGTATATTCCCTCGGCGGGGGTTCGGGGGAGGCAAAGCCTCCCCCGAAGAACTCTTTTTCTTCCGTTTTGGCGGCTTCGCCGCCAAAACGGAAGAAAAAAGAGGGTTTGGGGCGAAACCCCAAAAGCGGGTCTTAGGGCGGTAGCCCTAACGTTCATGCGCAAGGGGCGTGGCCCCAAACCCCCACCAAAGAGGGCTTAAAACGTATCAAAAGCAACTCGCGTCGCGGCTGCGGCAGCAAAACGACGCTCCTGTTCGGCAGCCAGGGCTTGGCCGAGCGCAGCAATGCGTGGACGCAGATCGGCATGTGGGTCGCCGGGCATGCGTAACGCCGCGTCCAATACCGCAAGCGCCGTGGCATGTTTGAACGCACGTCCAATAACCATGCCGAAACCGAACTGCCCGGCCAACTCTAGGCGTACTTCGCTGACCAAGACCTCGCCTGCGTTGAACTGGCTTTCGGCCACCCCTTCGACCACGCGCAACTGCACGAGCGCCATACGCGGGCCGGTGATCAGTGTCACCGCGGCGGCAGGGTAACGGGCTAACACCACTTCAGCCAAGTCGGCAACAACTTGGGCGGGCGAACAACTGAGAATGTGGGTAACGCTGTACATGTGTATTTGTAACTCTTTTTTGCGCCAATTTCGATAAGATTTTGAAAGTATGGCCCCCATACGCATAAACGTAAGCCCCTGGCGGGCCTGCTGGCGGGGGTTCGGGCTTGCCCTGAGCCTAGTCGAAGGGGCATGGCCCCATAGTAAGTTTAGGGCTGCCGCCCTAAAACCCGCTCTTGGGGCTGTGCCCCAAGCCCTCTTTTTTCTTTCAATTTGGCGGCGAAGCCGCCAAATTGAAAGAAAGAGAGTTTTTTGGGGGAGGCTTTGCCTCCCCCAAGCCCCCGCCGGGGGCTTAACTTAATGCGCATGGGGCATGGCCCTCCCAAGCAATCTACTCATGCGATTTACCAAGGCGCGCCTTCATGTGCGTAGCAAACCATTCAAGTGCCATCGCAAAAGCCAGAATGGCATAGGTGAACGCGCCCAACTCGCGCAGATCGAGGTAGAAGACACTCGCCATAAACATATCGAAGCCAATGCCGCCCGCTCCCGCCGTCGCGCCCATGGCAATCGCCGTCGAGAAGTTGATCTCAAAACGCACGAAAGTCCACGAGAGCAACGCCGAAGCGGAGGAGGGTACCACGGCTTGGAAAATGGTCTGCCACCAACTCGCCCCACTCGCCCGCAGCGCCTCCAGTACGCCCGCATCAATCTCCTCGAACGATTCGGCATAGGCCTTAATCAGGTACCCCGCCGAGTGAAAGGTCATGCCCAGCACCGCCGCTACGCTGCCCATCCCCGACGCAACAGCGAAGAAGAGCACCCAGAGTACGGTGGGCACGGCGCGAATGAAGGCGGTACCGCCTTTAACCAGATTATTTACCCAAAACGGAGCAAGATTCTGGGCAGCAAAGAGAGCAAGAAAAAAGGCGATGCACGCCCCAAAAACGGTCGTGAGCAGACCAAGGCCAACGGTAACCAAAAGGGCTTCAATCAACTCCAGCCAGCTCACATTCTTCAGCCGCGGCTCGATCAGCAGCAGCCGAAAGTTGCCGAGCATATCCTGAAAGGCTTCGCCCAGACTAACGCCCCGCGTATCAAAGGTGGTAAAACTATAGAGTGTCAGCAACGTCAGCCCCAGCAGGGTCAACTGAATACTGAGGTTAGCCCGCGTCCAGGGGCGCACGCGAATGCGCGGCAGAGGCTCGCTTATCTGGCTCACAGCACCGCCCTTCGGATGAAGTTGGAGAGCGCCTCAATCAACAGCACCGCCACTACAATCACCAGCACCACAAGGCTGGCCGAGCTGTAGTTCATACTCTTGTAGTAGAGATCAAACGAAAAACCAATTCCCGTGCCAGTGAGAATGCCAACGAGCGTGGCACTACGAATATTGGTTTCGATCATAAAAAGCACCCAACTGATCAGTTGGGGCAGACATGCTGGAATGACACTCTGGCTAATGATCGCCAAGTAGCTTGCGCCGGTAGCGCGCAGCGCCTCGACGGAGGCGGTACCCACTTCGTCAATGGTTTCGACCATCACACGCACAATGAAGCCAAAAGTGACAAAAAAGAGCGCAAAAAAGCCGGTGTAGGTGCTTTGGCCAAACGAAAAGAGCAGGATCAGCGCCCAAGCCGAGACATCAATGTTGCGGAAGACGCTGGCGAGTGCGCGGGTGGGCAAGCTGAACCAAGGGTGGGGCCGCGTCGTCGTCGCCCCCAGCAGCGCCACCACAAGGCCAAGCGCCGAAGCCACCGTAGCCGACGCAACCGACATGAGCACCGTCTCAAGCAGTTTGTCGAGAATACGCGGCAAACGATTCCATGCCGCCGCATCGGGTACAAAATTGGCCGTTGCCCAGATGAAAGCCCGTGGAATCGCCGTGAAACCCTGCACCACACTATAGTTGGTGATCACCATTGCGCCATAGGTCAAGCCAGCCAAAAGGGCAAAGAAGATGATCGTTTGGCGCTGACGAAGCTGAAAGGGATCAGACTGCATAACGTTCCCGCAGGTTGAAGATCAACTCACCCGACTCGGAGCCATAGATCTGATGGATCTGCACACTACTCAACCGCTCGGCTGGCCCGTCGTAGATCACGCGCCCGCGATTGACACCAATGATACGCTGGGCATAATTTAGCGCCACATCAACTTGATGCAAGTTTACCAGCACAGTAATGCCCAATTTTCGATTAATATCTTGCAGCGTATCCATAATAATCTTGGCCGCATTGGGATCAAGCGAAGCAATCGGCTCATCGCAGAGCAACATCTTGGGCTGCTGCACAAGGGCGCGTGCAATGCCCACCCGCTGCTTCTGGCCGCCACTAAGCTGGTCGCAGCGTTTGTAGATCTGCTCACCCAGCCCTAAGCTCTCGATGATCCGTACCGCCTCACGCTTCTCGGTTTCGTTGTAGAGGCCCAACACGCCTTGAATGATATTCTTATAACCGAGACGGCCATGCAGCACATTTTCCAGCACACTCAGCCGGTTCACGAGATTGTAGTGCTGAAAAATCATCCCAATCTGCGTGCGCTGACGCCGCAATGCACTCCTGCTCAGCGTCGGCACACTCACACCATCAAAACGCACATCACCACTACTAATTTCAATCAGACGATTCACACAGCGCAGCAGCGTAGACTTACCCGCCCCTGAAGGGCCGATAATCGCCACAAACTCACCCGCCTGGATCGAAAAGCTGATCTG
>RSAS01000047.1:156-3215 GCA_003934145.1 Candidatus Viridilinea halotolerans
TCCCGTGCGGGGGCGCGGGGGCACGGCCCCCGTGAACCCCCTCCCGTGCGGGGGCGCGGGGGCACGGCCCCCGTGAACCCCCTCCCGTGCGGGGGCACGGCCCCCGCAAAAAAACGCCTCAATTACGTTCTACCCAACGTAGTAACTTGCAGCTAAACGCAAGCGTAGCTATACTGGAACATTCCTTCCGTAATTAACGAGGCCATATGGCCGATCTCTTTAGTTCGCTTAAAATTGGCAGTCGCACCCTGCGCAACCGCATCGTCATGGCCCCGCTGCCGAGTGGCACGGCGGTACGTGACGGTTTTGTGACGGACGCGACGATTGATTATTATGCGCGCCTCGCGCAGGGTGGCGTTGGGTTGATCTTGACCGAGGCGCTCTGGGTGGTACAACCCAGTTCGGCGCAACCCCATCTTGGCCTCTACTCGGATCTCTTTGTGCCCCGCTTGCGCCAACTCGTAACGATTGCGCGTATTCAGGGAGCGCGTGTCTTGCTCACGCTTGATGCGCCAATTCCCGATAGCGCGCTCACCACTGCAGCGCTGCACAACCTGGGTGAGACCTTTATCATGGCGATGGCGCGCGCCCAGCGCACCGGCGCTGATGGCGTTTTGCTCAGTGCTGCCGATGGCGGCGTCTTGCACCAACTGCTCTCACCGCTCTCCAACCAGCGGGTTGACCACTATGGCACACCCTCCGGACGTTCGCGCCTGATGCTGGAGATTCTTGAGGGCGCGCGGGCCTGGTTGGGCCGACGCATCATTATCGGCGTGCGTCTGCTCCCCGACGAATTCACCCCCGGCGGCCTCAATGCGCAGGATGCACGTATGTTGGCCCGTCGTCTCAGCGCCGCAGGGATGCAACTGCTCGATCTCGCCCCGCCGTCAGAACAACTCCACGTCGCCCGCTTCCCCGGTTGGGCCATCCCCCTGGCCCACACCATCCGCCGCGTCCTTGATGTGCCCGTGATCGGATCGGGCGAACTGGACGATCCCTACTTGGCCGATAGCGTTATCCGCGACGGCATGATCGACCTCGTCATGCTCGATGAAGCGCTGCAACACGACCCCGACTGGCCGCTACGGGCGCGGCGGGTGTTGGAGGATCCCTAGGTGGGGGTTTGGGGGAGGCGTAGCCCATGCGCATTAACTTAAGCCTGCCGGCGGGGGTTCGGGGGCTTGGCCCCCGAAGAATCCCCCCTTCCGGCGGGGTTTAAGGGGCCGCAGGCCCCTTACGTTCATGCGCATGGGGAGGCTACGCCTCCCCCGAAGATCTTTTTTCTTTCGTTTTGGCGGCGAAGCCGCCAAAACGAAAGAAAAAAAGAGGGTTTGGGGCGCAGCCCCACCAGCGGGTTTGCGGGCTGCCGCCCGAAACGTAGTGCGCATGGGGCTGCCGCCCCACCAGCGGGTTTGCGGGCGGCAGCCCGAAACGTAATGCGCATGGGGCGCAGCCCCGCAGACATACCCGAAGCAAAAAAAGCGCGGCGGGGCAACCACGTTGCCCCGCCGCGCTTCACAAAACACCTTACCGCTGCTCAAGCGGCACATAGTCGCGGCGCTCATGGCCAAGGTAAATCTGACGCGGGCGCATGATCTTCTGCTCATCGTCGTTGAGCATCTCCTGCCACTGGGCCAGCCAGCCGGACGCGCGCGGGATGGCGAAGAGGAAGGGGAAGTACTCGATGGGGAAGCGCAGCGCCTGATAGATCAGTCCGCTGTAGAAATCCACGTTGGGGTAGAGCTTGCGCGAAATGAAGTAGTCGTCCTTCAGCGCAATCTGTTCTAACTCCACGGCGATCTCCAGCAGCGGATTGGTTTCGGTCGCCTCAAAGACCTCATAGGCCACCTTGCGGATAATCTTGGCGCGGGGGTCGTAATTCTTGTAGACGCGATGGCCAAAGCCCATCAGGCGGCCTTCGCCCTTCTTGACCTTCTCGATAAAGGAGGGAACATTAGCCTTTGTGCCGATCTGCTGGAGCATGCGCAGCACCGCCTCGTTGGCCCCACCGTGGAGCGGGCCGTAGAGCGCGGCGGCGGCGGCGGAAAGGGCGCAGTAGGGGTCGGTATGGCTCGAACCAACACCGCGCATCGTCGCCGTGGAGCAGTTCTGCTCATGATCAGCATGCAAAATAAAGAGCACATCCAGCGCTTTAGCCAGCACCGGATTGACCTCATAATCGCGCTGGTTCATGTAGTCCATCATATAGAGCATATTGGCCGTATAGCTCAACGACGTATCGGGTTGGTTGAAGGGGCGTCCGATGCGCTGGCGGTAGGCAAACGCGGCAATCGTGGGGATCTGGCCGATAATGCGCCAAATCTGCTTTTCACGCACCGCAGGATCATCAATGTGCTTTGCTTCAGGATAGAGCGTAGACATTGCCGCGACGGCGCTCACCAGAATGCCCATCGGGTGGGCGTCGTAGCGGAAGGCCTGGATCACAGAAATAAGGCTATTATGCAGGAAGAGGTGGCGTCGGATGCGATTTTCCCACCAATTCAAGCGATCCTTCGTGGGCAGTTCGCCGTAGAGTAAGAGGTAAGCGACTTCAAGGTAAGAACTCTGTTCCGCCAGTTGCTCAATCGGGTAGCCACGATACTCAAGAATACCCTGATCACCGTCAATATAGGTAATATTACTACGACAACCGGCCGTATTCATGTAGGCCGGATCGTATGACATAATCCCAAAATCTTCATCGGACGCTTTAATCTTGCGTAAATCAGTGGCACGGACAGTTCCATGGGTAATCGGCACCTCATAGGTTTTGCCGGTACGGTTGTCGGTAATGGTCAACGTTTCATTCGTCATGGCCGCCTGCTCCTTACAAACATTGGCTCAGGCCAAGGCCTGAGTAACCACTAGCGGGCTGCACAAAGCAGTTTGTGCTTACAGTATAACCGCGCAAGGGGTTAGGTGCAATGTGTGACGCGAATGAGATGTGGTATAAGCCCGCGACGGTTGTAGCCATGGCAGCACACGGCGGCGGTGGCCAAGCTACTTAGACATGGTTTCAGAAAGGGGCTTCGCGCTTTACCATCGTAGTGCCGACTTTA
>RSAS01000933.1:0-11928 GCA_003934145.1 Candidatus Viridilinea halotolerans
GTTCATGGGCCTATCTTTGTACCGCAAAAAAGGGCCAAAAGATACGGTCAGCCCGCGAGAGATAAAAATTTTGTCATCCCTGAGTGCCTAATGGACTGCGGGCCATTAGGCACTCAGGGATGACCTTTGCGCGATTGCCTAATTTCCTACCCTGCTCTTTGCTGCGGTCTCGTCTTGTTGCCTTACCATCAGATCTGACAGATTACATCCAAAAAAGTTACAGAGTTTGTCAATTGTTTCGTGGTCGATTCGTGAAACTTTTTGATTAGCAACCCGGTTAAGCGTATCTGGGCTAAGGTTTGCAAGCTGGGCCAGGCGTCGGAAGGTCAAACTGCCGGTCGGCTCCTCGTGCTGGATTTCCCAGGTTCGCATGAGTTCGGACAAGCGGTAGTGGATAGCCATATCCGTATCCTCTGCCAATCGGCTTGACAGTTGTTATGACTTGTTGTAACATCTTGTTGTTACAACAAGTCATAACAACAAGATAGAGCCTGAGAGCGGTAGATCAAATCGAACCCTCATCATGGCGATGGAGGGTACAGTGGCACTTGTTTTCCATGACGATCAGCTCGGTAAAATTTGTACGAAATGCAAGCAATGGTATCCGGTTGCGCAATTCAAAACGCGCCTACAAAGCCGTGATGGTTACGACTCTATATGTAGGCATTGTGCGAATGCAAACAGCAGGGCGTGGCGTGCCAAAAATAAAGAGCGTGTGGCCGAACTTAATCGCATGTTTCATCAGAAGAATCGTGAGAAACGTTTGGAGTATCATCGTGTATACCGTCAGAAAAACAAAGAGTATTTTAAGGAGGCGATGAAGAAATTCAAGCATGACAATCCATCTTACCACCGTGAACAAAATCGCCGGTGGTCACGCGCTAATCCTGAAAAGATTCGTTTGCGTTCTCTTGCACGTAGAGCACGTCATCTTGGTAATGGTGGCACGTTTACACTACAGGAATGGGTAGAAATCAAGCGTTATTACAAATTCACTTGCTTACGCTGCCGTCTTCAAGAACCTGAGATCAAGTTGACGGTTGATCATATCGTTCCGGCGAGCAAAGGTGGGCGTCATTCCATCGAAAACATTCAACCGCTGTGCAGGTCATGCAATTCAATTAAACAGGCTCAGACGATAGACTATCGGCCATTGTGGGAGGAGGAGAAGATGAAGTAGCTAATCGATTGAGTTTTGTATTTATATTTTAAATAAATTCTGAATATTTTTTCGATCATTAACATCAAAAAATTTTTGAATAATTCTTTCAGAAATATCTAAAGATAAATTATTGTTATTTTTTAAATCTGTAAAAATAAATACAGTCACTCCTCCTTTCGGGTTAAATTGATCTAAGTCGTTCTTCCATGCATCTCCTTGACTAGAAACGCGAATAAATTCTGGATGCTCAACTTCCCATATGTCGTCGTTTTGTAGACGCCAGAATGGGTAATATGCACGAAAAGGACGCGACATAATCTGTAGTTCTTGAACAATCGCAGCTAAATCACTGTCAATCTTCTTGTACGGTATCATGCGTTCATGATTTTGACGATACATCCAAAGGGCGTAGAGCAGCAGTAAAGGCTTGTGAAGTGCAACTTGACCTTTACTCCTCCAGATCTTGATTGAGAGAAATACTTTCTCAGTATCATTCATGAGTATGCTCCATTAAAAGGGTTAAATGTAATACCGCCAAAGGAACGCTGTGGCTTTTGTCATGCTGAGCGTAGCGAAGCATCTCTCCTCACCGAAAGGCATATCCTTCGCTATGCTCCTGAGAAACAAAAGCGGCGCGTTGGCTGAGCTTGTCGAAGCCTCGCGCCGCGCCCCTACGCTGGCTTCGACAAGCTCAGCCAACGTAGGGGCGCGGCCCTCGCGTTTCTCACAGGCCACTGGCCCGCGGGCCATTTAGTACTCAGGGTGACAGCGTTACTTTTGCGCTATTGCCCAATTACCATTGAACAGGCCGCATAGCAAATCACGTCAGACATCATTGCTATGCGGTATACCCTACTTGTCACTCGTCACTCGTCACTCGTCACTCATCACTCGGAACTGGTATAGCGCTGACCCCGTGCCCGACTGAAGAGGCTTTGACCCAGGCTCGCCTCAACGTAGGCATACAGGTGGGTCAGGCGATAGATCGGGAGCGCGTGCCCACTGGCCGGGTCGCGCATGACATCCCGCAGCGCCCCCGGCTCATCAGAGTGCAGGAAGGCGAAGAGCGAGCGTTCGTTCTGGGCTAGTTGGCGGAACAGAACCGGTAGGGCCACAAGCACCATCGGGTGCAGCGGGTAACTGTCGGCGATGATGCGGTTCCACTCCGCGCTGCCGATCGTGGCTGGCCGTAGGCCAAGCGCATCGGCGGCTGGGGCCATACGGTCTGCCCACGCCGTGCGCTGCGCGTGCAGCAGGTCGCGGGTCGCAGGCCGCAGGGCCGCAGCGACCATGCGTAACATTTCACTGGCTGGCTCTTGGAAGGGCAGATCGACAAAGCGGCCTTGCACCTTGGCCCACTCGATCCGGCGGGTTGGGCCGGCGTTGAGCGTATAACGCTCAAATGCCTGATGCAGAATCGTCACCACAAGCACCGGCGCGTCGCCACTGCGGGCGGCAGCCTCGGCAAGACTCTGGAGCACAAACAGATCGCGCTCTTCGTCTTGGCGGGCGGCGTAGTCGAGGAACTGGCCCAACTCGTCCACCAGCAGCAGCAGGCCCCGATACCGGCTGTGTTCGCGTAGCACCTGGGCCGCTTCGGTCACGAGATCGGCCACGCGCCCTGGATCAGGGGCATGGCCCACTGCTGCCGCAGCCAAATTCTGGCGCAGGCCAACGAGCGCCTGGGCGCATATGCCTGCGCCGTCAAGCGCCTCACTGAGCGCCTCGATGACCGCAGTGCGTAACGAGCAATTGTTGCCAGGAACAAGCACAGCCAGCAGCGAGGGCGCATTAACGGGCAAGAGCTCGGCGGCGTCTTGAACCTTCAGCGCACTGAGCAAATCCCGCCGCATTGCATCCGTCCGCTGCAGAAAATGCGCAACAAAGAGGCCGAAGGCCGACTTGCCGGCCCCAAATGGGCCGACAATCGAGAAGGCGCGTTCGGCGCCGTCTGGTGCCAGGCCCGCGATAATGCGCCCCGCCGCCTGGCGCACCAGGGGCGTCACCTGGTAGCCATCAAGCTGGTTGCGCTGCTCACGGAAGTCGCGCCGAATGTGAATGGCCCGCGTGAAGCGTGGCGCGACGGTAATAGGTGGCTGCTCAGACATACTGGCCCTCCTGAGCAAAGGCAGCCGCAAGGAGAGATTGGTCGAGGTCAAGCGCCTCTTCCTGCAAATTGCGCCACGCGATCTGACGAATACCACCGGTTTCGGTATAACTAACCTGACCCTCCGTTACAGCCTCCAGACGCAGCAGACGTGCGTACAAGGCATCTTCATCTAGGCGGAAGATGCGCCCCGGCGAACGCACGCCGTACGCCAATTCATTGAAGGCGACCGTGGCGCGGCCAAGGAAGCGCGCCTGTTGAAGCGCAGCAAAGGCTACCAGTTGGTCGGGTAGGTCAGGGCGCGCGCCGGTCACGACCCGGTAGACACCTTGGTCGGGGATGAGTTGGAGCAGATTGAGCGTGTTAAGCGGACAATGGAGGACATCCTCTGCGGATGGGCCAAGCTGGACAGCATTGGGGCGCAGGTAGCAACGCAGCATGCAATCAATGTCGCGGCCAAGGGTCGCCGCCGAAGGCGCTTTGCCGCCGTGCTGCGCGACGAACTGCGTGATCTGCTGGGCAAGCTGGGCGGTAGTGAACTCGCCGCGCCGGAGCAGGTTAAAGGCGTAGTGCCAGGTAAACGCTGTTTCTGGCCGCGCCACAAGCTGCCAATGGAGCAACCAGCGGCTGGCGGGCGTCACCAAAAAGGGGTCCCACCCGGCGTCGGCAAGAATGGCGCGCCCAAGCTGCGTAGCCTGATAGTCTGTGCCACCCTCGACCCGCACGAAGACCCCGCAGACGCGCCCCCAGAAGCGAATGGAGTGCGCCATATTCTTGCCCACACCGAGGCGTACGAAGGAATCCTCGCGCGAGAACAGATCGGGGCACTCTTGCAACAAATCGTAGGCCTTCTTGAGCCAATTACTCCGAAGCACGAAGGTTTCGTGGCCACTAAAGGTCACACTACCGAAGGCAGCAGAAAGGGTACTTGTAGTCATAAGCAACTCGTATAGGGCAACATAACATCAAACGATAAGGGTGTGACTAAAGCTTGTAGGAAGGGGGTGCGGGGGAACCAAGTTCCCCCGCAGCCCCCCCTGTTCGGCGGGAAGCCCTACAAATTTCAGTCACACCCAAACAGTAAAGTAACCTGAAACCTTGTCTAAACCCAATATCTTTAGAGGAACACCAAGAATCTCAACATCTTCGCCCCCTCTCCCACAACGTGGGAGAGGGGGTAGGGGGGTGAGGGCCATTACGTGGCATCCCCATCGCCTATCCGTGTCTTGCGGAGCAAATGTTCTACCCACCCATGAAACCCGCAAGAAGGAGCTTCCCCATGCAAGTTTTGAGTATAACACGTAGGGCCGAAGCATGCGCCACACCCCCTCTGTTTGAGCATGGCGGTTGCAAAGTCCTAATAGGCTCAGGGTGACAAAGCGCTTCGTGAGCAATAGCGCTCCTTTTGCGGTATTACGAATTCTGTCATCCTGAGTACCTAATGGCCCAGTACCTTTTAGATAAGGACAAGCGTAGACCTCACAGGTCTTTGACGATGACGTTCCAGTGCAGAAGGGCAGACCTGTGAGGTCTTGTAGGCAGTGCCGACTGGTAAAGAATCGCGCTTTCTGAAACCTTCCCTTGCGTCCTTGCCCCTGTTCTCCTGTTTCTCAGTTCTGCTGCTCAAGCCACTGCGCCAACTCATCGCGGCTGGTGAAATCGAGCAGCGCATCGGCCAGATCAAGCATCTGCGTCGCCGTGAGGGCTTGTACCTGCGCGGTGAGTTCAGCAGGCAGCGGCCCGTAGCGGCGCGTCAGTTGGCGCAGCAATAACGTCAACCGCTCCTCAACGCGGCCCTCAACGCGGCCCTCAACGCGGCCCTCAACGCGGCCCTCGACGCGGCCCTCCTCCTTCCACTCCTGGATAATGGGCGATTCGGCCATGCCATAACGATCATAGCGCACGATCTGTTTAGCCATCGCGGCAACCTCCTTATCGGTGCATAGGGTGAGGAATTCGAGCAACAGCAGTTCTTGTAGTTCGCCACGTGTCCCCGTGACGATCTGGCGTACCGCTTGGCGCAACGCGGGCGCGGGGTCGCGGAGCCGCGTTTGACCAATCAGCGCCGCCAGGGCCGGAAAGTTTTTCGGGGGAGGCTGCGCCTCCCCCGAACCCCCGCCGGAAGGCTTAGCCCCATATCTGACACGCTGGGCAGTAGAAACTGCTGCGCTGCGCAATGACGAGGCGCTCGATGGGGCAACCGCAGCGTAGGCATGGTTGCCCGGCTCGATCATACACGAGAAAGTGTTCTTGGTTCTGCCCGCGCCGCCCGTAGCCGTTGCGATAGTTGCGCAGCGAGCTGCCTTCGTGGGCGATGGCTTGTTCGAGCACTTGGCGCATGGCCGCATGCAGATCCACAACGCTCTGGCCCGCAACACGGCCCGCCGGCAACGATGGGTGTAGCCGGGCGTGCCAGAGTGATTCGTTGACGTAAATATTGCCCAGACCGGCGATGCGGTGTTGATCTAACAACAACGATTTTATTTTGGTCTGCCGACCGGCCAGGATACCCGCTAACACCTCGGGGGTGAAACGGGCATCCAGCGGCTCGGGGCCGTGGCATGCGTCGAGGTGGGCCAGCCCGCTGCGGTCGAGCAGACGTACCCGCCCAAACTTGCGTTCGTCGTCAAAGAAGATACGCCCCCCATCGCTCAGTTGGAGGATGAGGTGGACGTGATGGCGCGCTTCGACCTCAGGGCGTTGCACCGTCAGGTTGCCCGACATGCGCAGATGAATGGCTAACGTCCAGGCGTCATCAAGGTCGAGCAGTACCCATTTGGCCCTGCGATGGGCGCACTGAATCTGCCGCCCGACAATGAGCAGCCGAAAGCTCGCCGCGTCGGGCGTCTCAACCATACGCTCCCAATCGAGGCGTTCGACGGCCACGACAACACGCCCCTCGACCTGAGGGGCAAGTGAGCGGGCCGCAATCTCTACTTCGGGTAGCTCTGGCATAAGATGTTGTAGGCTTCGGAGATAGGTTTGGTTGGCTCGCGCCGCATGGTAGGCAGATCCTGCTCGTCACTCGCGCTACTCGCGCCACGCGGCCTCACCGTCGGCCCAGTGTTCCTTCTTCCAGATCGGCGCAACCGCTTTGATGCGATCCATGATATACGCCGCAGCCTCGAAAGCGGCCTGGCGGTGTGGTGCCGCGACCACAACCAGCACGGCGCTCTCGCCAATTGCCAGCATTCCCGTGCGATGGTGAATTGCTACGCGCCCAATCGGCCAGCGCAGACGCGCTTCGTCGGCAAGTTGCGCAAAGACCGTCGCGGCCATCTCGGGGTAGGCTTCGTAGCTCAGATGGGCCGTCGCTCGGCCCTCAAAATTGTTGCGCGCCACACCCGCAAAGGTTACAACCGCCCCATCTGCGGGGGTCTGCACGTAGGCGACGAGTGGTGCCGGATCGAGCGGGCTGTTGGTAACGTAGAAGGGCTGCATCACGACCTACCTCCGCTTACCGGCGGAATAAAAGCGACCTCATCGCCGTCGGCGAGCAGGGTGGTAGCAGTGGCAAACTGCTGATTGACCGCAAAGAGGATGCGTCCGCTGTAGCCAGCCAGCCGGGGATAGTGTACACAGAGATCCTCCCACACCATGCCAATCGTGGCCTCGTCCTGCACCTCAAGACTCAATTCAGCTTGGCCCACGATGTCACGGTGGCCAGCAAAAAAGCGGATGCGAATGGATAGCATGGCTTTTGACCTTAGACAAGGTTTCAGGGGTCAGGTTTCAGGGGTCAGCCCGAGCGCATCAGAAAGCGGTGCGTGGCACTAAACTGTAAAGTAACTATGAACCATGTCTTAGGGGGGCGGTAGCCGATCTTATGAAGGTATCCTCTTGTTCAATATGTCGCATTGTAACATGGGCTTCGGCTTGCATGGCGTCGGGGGCATAGGATGTGTTCAAGGATGCGTGTGGACGTGTCGCAGGTCTTTCGCTTCAAGGGTAAAACACAAGCCTTAAGGTTCTCTTAAGGTTCAAGCGCTGCTGCTTAAGGTTGAATTAAGGCTGCTGCACCATACTGATTTGGGGCGTAGCCCTAACATGCATAAACTTTTTCTTCTTATTCGGTTTTGGCGGCTTCGTCGCCAAAACCGAATAAGAAGAATTGGGTGTGACTGGAATCTGTAGGGCGGTGCCCTACAACCCCGTCGGACAGGGGGAAATGCGGGGGAACTAGGTTCCCCCGCACCCCCTACCTACAAATTTTGGTCACACCCACCACGCCCGCCGGACGGTGGGAGGATGCGAGGGAACCCGGTTTCCTCGCACACCCTACATTTAAGGAGAGAAGCAAGCTATGAGTGATCAGGAGCAACGTTTGCATCCTGGCGTGTTGCAAGCCCAGGAGCAACTCAGGCAGGGACGCATTAGTCGGCGCGAGTTTTTGCGTTTGGCGACGCTGTTGGGCGCTGGCTTTACGACAGCTACGGTGCTGGCCGCGTGTGGCGGTGAGCAGCAGGCGGCCCCGCCGCCGCCGCCGCCAGCAGGCCAGGTTGAAGAGCCGGTTGATCCCGCCCCAGCAGCGGCTGGTGCCGCTCTGCGTGGCGGGACGCTGCGCATGGGGGTGAAGGTGCAGGCGGTGGACCATCCGGCGCGCTTCTCGTGGACAGAGTCCTCGAACCTCTTCCGCGCTACCTTTGAGTATCTGACCGAGACTGATGAGCAGAATATTACCCACCCCCACCTTCTAGAAAGTTGGGAGGCGAGTGATGATCTGATGGTCTGGACGCTCACGTTGCGCCAGGGGATCATGTGGTCGAATGGCGACGAGTTGGTGGCCGACCATGTGATCTACAACTTTGGCGAGTGGCTCAACCCCGACGTGGGTTCCTCCATCTTGGGGCTTTGGGAGGGTTCGCTCACCACTGCTGGCATCGAGAAGGTTGATGAGTACACGGTGCGCCTCAATCTGGATCGGCCCAAGCTAGATGTGCCGGAGAGTCTCTACCACTACCCGGCGCTGATTATGCATCCCAGCTTTGATGGCGACATCAGTTCGGGGGCCAATCCCTATACTGGTGCCTACCGCCTCGTGGAGTATGTCGTCAATGAGCGGGCGCGCTTTGAACGCCAGGAGAATTACTGGCAGATGGGTGCGGATGGCACGCCGTTGCCCTACCTAGACGCACTCGAATTCATTGGCCTGGGCGACGACCAAACCGCCTATGTTTCGGCGCTACAGACGGGTGAGATCCATACCTTCTATGAGCCGAGCGCGAATAGCGTCCAGAGTCTGCGCAACGATGCGAATTTGAAGATCTACACGGTGGACACATCGCAGGCGCGGGTGTTGCGCATGCGGGTGGATCAAGCGCCCTACGACGATGTGCGTGTCCGTCAGGCGCTGCGCAAGGCCCAGGATCGCGAAATGATCATGGACATTGCCGCCTTTGGCGAAGGGCTCTTGGGCCACGACGTGCATATCTCGCCGGTGCAACCCGAGTTTGCGCCGATGGATCTGCCCGAATATGATCCCGAAGGGGCGCGTGCGTTGCTCGTCGAAGCGGGCTATGCCGATGGCATTGACATGAGCGTCGCCGTGGGCACCGGCTGGACCGATGTGGTGGCCTATGCCGAGAGCCTGCAGCAGACGGCGCAACCGGCGGGGATCAACCTGACGCTCGATACGATGCCCAACACCTCCTACTGGGATTTGTGGACCGAGACGCCGCTGGGCATTACGCCGTGGACGCATCGCCCCTTGGCGGTGATGTTACTACCCTTGGCCTACACCGCCGATGCTGAGGGCAATCCGGTGCCTTGGAACGAGACGCGTTGGGTGGACGATGAGTTTAGTGCGCTGCTGGTGCAGGCCCAGGGGACGCTCGATATCGAGGCGCGCCGCGTACTCATGGCCGACCTGCAGCGCATCATGCATGAGCGCGGCCCCGTGGCGGTTGCGTGGTGGCAGCGCGTTTGGGAGGTCTATAACCCTGCCTTCCAGGGCGTCTATGCCCACCCGACCCTGCACACGAACTACTTCCGCGATATGTGGTACGATCCGAGTCTTGATCCGTTTATATAATCTGGGTGTGGCTGGGATGTGTAGGTAGGGGGTGCGGGGGAACCTGGTTCCCCCGCACCCCCTGTCCGGCGGGGGTGTAGGGCACCGCCCTACAGATTCCAGTCACACCCATATAATCTACAGCGTGGGGCAGAAGGCTCTGCCTTATGCCCCACGCTGTAGATAAAATTTCTATGCTTGCATTTCTCTTACGCCGTGTCGCATTGCTGATGGTGACCCTCTTCGTCGTCTCGGCGGTCATTTTTGCCATCTCGGAATTGGCCCCGGGTAATATTGCAATCAATGTGTTGGGCAATACGATTACGCCGGAGCAGGAGGCGTCGTTTAATGCGCAGCATGGCCTCGATCAGCCGGCGTGGGATCGCTACCTGCGCTGGATGATTGGCAGTGATTGGCAAGCCGCACGCTTAGTTGGGGCGCGACTGGATCGCATTGTGGAGAGTGCGGAACTGAACCGCACCGGCTGGTGGGCCATTGCCGACAATGGAACGCCCTTCCGCCACCGCTCTGATGATGGCGAAACGATGCTGCGCCTCGAACGGCAGCCCGATGGCACAATCGTGGAGGTGCCGCTGGGGCCGGAGGTGTGGCAGACGAACGCGGATGGCATTGATATCTTTTGGGGCGTCGATAGTGGCGGACGGGCGGCGATGTGGGTGCGCGGTAGCGACCAAGACTCTTGGGTCTTGACGATGGCGGGCTGGACGAGCCAAGCCGGTGCGCCACGGGCCTACATTCCGTTGCAGAAGGGCATTCTGCGCGGCGATCCGGGGGTTTCGATCATTACCAAACGCCCGGTGGCCGAGACTTTGGTGCCGCGTTTGATCAATACGCTCTTTCTGGCGGGTATTGCGTTCCTCTTCATCATGCCCATTGCGCTCGCCGCCGGCGTGATCGCCGGGCTAAACCAGGGCCGCCCCCTTGACCGTGTACTCTCTGTCTCCAGTCTCGTAGCTACATCTACCCCCGAATTTGCCAGTGGTATCTTCTTGATTCTGATCTTCGCCGTCTGGTTGGGTTGGTTCCCCGGCGCGGTGGTGCTGCCCAGCGGCGTAAGCATCTTCGACCGCCCACAAGCACTCGTGCTGCCGGTACTGACGCTCACCCTGATCGAGTTTGGCTACATCTTGCGCGTCACGCGCGCCAGCATCGTCGAGGTAATGCAGACCAACTACATTCGCACGGCGATCCTGAAGGGCCTCCCCTACCAGCGCATCGTCCTGCGTCACGCCCTGCGCAACGCGCTGCTCGCGCCGATCACGGTGATTATGCTGCACGTCAACTGGCTGATTGGCGGCATCGTGGTGGTCGAGGCGCTCTTTGGTTTCCCGGGATTGGGGCGCTTCATCCTTGATGCGGCGTTGACCAAAGATGTCTTTGCGATTGAGGCAGCAGCGATGGTGTTGGTGATGATTGCGGTGACAACGCAGTTGCTTGCCGATCTGATTTATGTTTACTTGAATCCCAGAATTCGCTTTACGTAATTTTTTTGTTGCGTGGCGACGGCGAAGCCGTCGCCACGCAACAAAAAAGAAAAGGGTGTGACCAAAACGTGTAGGTAGGGGGTACGGGGGAACCTGGTTCCCCCGCATTTCCTCCTGTCCGGCGGGGTTGTAGGGCACCGCCCTACAGATTCCAGTCACACCCAAAAGAAAAAGCATGGCAACGATAAATAATCAAGAAGCAGAAGGGCCTGTCGCGGCAGGGCCGCCACTACCGAAGCGGCGCGAGAAGACCCTGATGGGGGTGTTGTTGCGCTCGCCGATCTTTATGGCTGGGTTGCTGCTGGTGGGTTTTTGGGTGGTGGTGGGTATCTTTGCCGATGATTGTGTCGTGCGCCCGAACTGTTGGGTTGGTGGCGCGACCAGTCTGCAGAGTACGCCCTGGTTGGCGCGCTATTCGCCCTACGAGCAGTTTCGTGGCCAGATTCGCAAGCCCCCTTCAATGGAGCATTGGCTCGGCACCGATTCGCGCGGGCGCGACATTTGGGCGCGCTTGGCCCACGGTGCCCGCCCCATCCTCACCCTTGCGCCGCTCGCGGTGCTGCTGGCACTCATCGTCGGCGGGACGCTCGGCCTCATCGCGGGCTACTATGGCGGTCTGGTGGACGAAGTGGTGATGCGCATCCTTGATGGCATGATCGCCTTTCCACAAATTCTGATCTACTTGGTGATCATTGCAGCCTTAGGTGCTTCGGCGGTGAATGTGGTGCTGGCGATCACGATTGCCGGCGCGCCCGGCATCGCCCGGCTGGTGCGCAGCCTTGCGCTCGACATCAAGACACGCGACTATATTGCAGCCGCCGAGACGCGCGGCGATCCGCCGTGGTACATCATGTTTGTTGAAATTCTACCCAATGCGCGTGGGCCAATTATCGTTGATGCGATGCTGCGCGTCGGCTATGCGGTCTTTGCAATTGGCACGCTCGGCTTCTTGGGCTTGGGGCTGCCGCCGCCCTCGCCCGACTGGGGCAGCATCGTCCAGGTGGGGCGCACGGCCATCCAAGCCGGCCATCCCTGGGAGGCGCTCTTTGGTTCGTTGGCGATTGCGATGCTGGTGGTAGGATTGAATTTGATTGCCGATGGCCTGTCGGAGGAGTTGCAGCGGTATCGGTAGTTTTGGGGAACC
>RSAS01000933.1:12028-16365 GCA_003934145.1 Candidatus Viridilinea halotolerans
AAGTTCCCCAAGCCCCTTGGGGGAGGTTTTGGGGAACCAAGTTCCCCAAGCCCCTTGGGGGAGGTTTTGGGGAACCAAGTTCCCCAAGCCCCTAGCGGGGGCGCGGGGGAACCTGGTTCCCCCGCATCCCCCAACCAGAGGTTAAAGACGAAACATGAGAGAAACTTCCCATTCCAAACAGCCCGTTGTGCGCGTCGAAGAACTGGCGATCGGCTATGCGACGCGCCAAGGACTCGTGCGGGCGGTGCGTGATGTCAGCTTTGAGATTCGTCGTGGCGAGACGCTCGGTATTGTGGGCGAGTCGGGCTGTGGGAAGAGTACCGTGGCCTATGGCTTGGTCAATTATTTGGGCAAAAATGGGCGCATTGTCCACGGCGATATTATCTTTCAGGGCCAATCACTGGTAGGACGTAGCCCGGAGGAGTTGCGCCGTTTGCGCGGCGACCAGATTTCGATGGTCTACCAAGATCCGATGACGTCGCTCAATCCGGTGATGCCGATTGGGGCGCAAATGGCGGAGGTACTGACCGTCCACCGCAAGATGGCCCAGGATGAGGCGCGCCGTCGCTGTTTGGCGATGCTGACGAAGGTGGCGATGCCCGATCCTGAGGCGGTCTTGGCGCGCTACCCGCACCAGATTTCGGGTGGCCAGCAGCAGCGTGTGGTGATCGCTATGGCGCTGCTCAACGACCCGGCACTCTTGATTATGGACGAACCGACGACGGCGCTGGATGTAACGGTGGAGGCGGCGGTGCTCGATCTGGTGGTGCAGTTGCGTAAAGAGTTTGACACCGCCATTCTCTTCATCAGCCACAACTTGGGCGTCGTGGCGCGGGTGTGCGACCGGGTGGCGGTGATGTATGCGGGCGAGGTGGTTGAACTGGCGCCGGTACGCGAGATCTTCGCCAATCCGCGCCATCCCTACACCCAGGGGCTGATCCGCTGCGTACCGAAGATTGCCCATACCAAAGGCGAAAGTGTACTCTACCCGATTCCGGGGCGCGTGCCGGCCCCCGATAGCCTGCCTGCGGGTTGCACCTTTGAGCCGCGCTGCCAGTATGCCATCGAGGCGTGCCACCAGCAGCGTGTGGCGCTCGCCCCCCTCAGCCCCAGCCATGCCAGTCGCTGCATCCGCTCCCACGAAATCGATGCGCAGGCGTGGCTTCCGCCCGATGTTGAGGTTCCCAGCCTCACCGCGGTTACCAGCGGCGCAACCGACGGGCCGGTGTTGCAGGTCAAGGCGCTCAATACCTACTACAAGCAGGGGGGCGGCGGCATCCTTGGGCTGACCAAGCGCCCGCCGGTACGCGCCGTGGATGGCGTCAGTTTCAGTGTGGCGCGCGGCGTCACTCTGGGCATTGTGGGTGAATCGGGCTGTGGCAAGAGTACGCTGATCAAGACGGTGATTGGCCTCGAAGAGCGCACCGCTGGCACGATTGAACTCATGGGTGTAGACATTGGCAAACTGAGTCGGCGCAGCCTCGCCACCATCCGCGAAATGCAGATGGTCTTTCAGAATCCCGACGCGACGCTCAACCCCAGCTATGCCGTGGGCCAACAGATTGCGCGTCCACTACGCCGTTTGGCGGGCGTACCCAAAGCGCAGGTGCGCGCCGAAGTGATCAAGCTCTTGCGGGCGGTGAAACTGGACGAATACTACTACGACCGGCTGCCACGCCAACTCAGCGGCGGCGAAAAGCAGCGCATCGGCATCGCCCGCGCCCTCGCCGGGCAGCCCGACGTGATCCTGTGCGACGAGCCAGTCTCGGCGCTGGATGTCTCGGTGCAGGCGGCGGTACTCAACTTGCTGGGCGAACTCCAGCAGGCCAACCAGATGACGATGCTCTTCATCGCCCACGACCTGAGCGTGGTGCGCACCATCACCGACTACGTGGCGGTCATGTACTTGGGGCGCATCGTCGAGATTGGGCCCTCGTCAGCGATCTACGCGCCGCCCTTCCACCCCTACACCGAGTCGTTGCTCGCGGCGGTGCCCGTACCCGACCCCACGGTGAAGCAGGCCCACATCCGCCTCGGTGGGACGCCCCCCAGCCCGGCCAACCCGCCGTCGGGCTGCCGCTTCCACACCCGCTGCCCACGGCGCAGCTTGTTACCCGCAGGTGGTAACATCTGCACTGAAGAAGAGCCACCGTGGCGCGACGTCGCAAGCGACCACCAGATCGCTTGCCACCTCACATTAGAACAACTTGCAGCGATTGAGCCCGTCTTTTCGTTTGGCAAGGAGGAGTGAGAGAACCGGGTTCCCTCACGCATCCGCTCGGTAAGGGAGCGTGAGGGAACCCGGTTCCCTCACGCATCCGCTCGGCGGGTGGCGGCTTCGCCGCCAAAACAGAAGAACAACACGGGGCGTAGCCCCAAAGAGAAGATTATCATGCTTGTAAAAGACTACATGCTACGCCACCCGGTCACAATCGAGCCAACCAAACGTGCCGTGGAAGCCCGCCGGATTATGACGGAGCAAGGCATTGACTTCTTGCCGGTAGTGGGTGATGGTCGGCAGTTGCAGGGGCTGATTACGCCCTCGTGCCTTGAGATCTCGCCGGAGCGACTGGCGAGTCTTGATGTGTGGGAGATTACGCGCTACCTCTCGAACCTGACGGTGGCGCGGGTGATGGTGAAGCGTGAAGCGTTGCACTACACCCATCCCGAAACGACGCTGGAGGATGCCGCGTCGCTAATGATCCGCCACAAGATCGGCGGCTTGCCGGTAGTAGAAGGCAAAGATCTGGTGGTGGTGGGAATGATCACCAACGCGGATCTGCTCACAGAGCTACGCAACATTCTTGGAGCGGTGGAGCCAGGGTGGCGTCTGACCATTCGTGTACCCGGCAATCACGGCGAGCTGGTGCAGCTCACCCGCGAGATTTCCGAGCGCGGCTGGAGCATTATGGCCATGGGCAATGTGCGGGCGGTGCGTGCGCCAGAACACTGGGACATCGTGCTCAAGATCTGGGGCTGCACCCGCGAGGAGTTGCTCGCGGTAGTGGAGAAGAATCCGACCCAAGAGTTACTCGATCTACGCGAGACAACCTATGTGACTAGGTAGGGTGCGCGAGGGAACATGGTTCCCTCGCATCCTCTCGCCCTCCGGCGGGGTGTGGGGCGCAGCCCCACAGATTCCACATAACTATGCGCCCTCTTCCCCCCCAAGGCTCTCGGCGAGGGCGCGTCGGCGGGCGATGATCTGCTGCAATGCGCGGCGGCGGGCGTAGAGGGTGGCGAGTTGCATGCCGTTGGCGCGTGTGTCGGCGGCGGTGGCGACGGCAGGGATCTGTTGGTTGAGCAGGGCAATCATCGCCTCCAGATGGCCAATGACCATTTTGGTGCGTTTGTTGATCTGGTTGCGCAGTTTGTCCTGCTGTTGGGTGCTGGCTCCAGCGAGCAGCGTCTGGACGCCAAGGAAGACACCGGTGCCCAGCAGCACGGCGACACCGATGCCGGGCACCATGCCCAAGCCGAGGCCCAAGGCAGCCAACCCGGAGGTGATGCCGGCGGCGCTGAGGCCCAAGACGGAGCCGGAGACATAGACGGCGGCGATGGGAACGCCAACGGCGGCGAGGCCTGCGGCGGCGAGTTTAGTAGCTTGGGCGGCGGCGCGATCATTCTGGCCACGCAACCGAATCGCTCGCAGCTCGCGCATGAAGCGCCAGATCGCCCTATACTGCGCATCGCTCACCATCAGTGCTTGGCGGGCCGCTTCGAGCATCGTATCCTGGCGCGGATCGAGCATATCGTTGGCCCACGCGATCTCAACCAGATTGAGCATCAGGGCGTAGCGCACCTCTTCGGGCGCGGCACGAAAGGCTGCCAGGGTAGCGCTGAAGGCGGGCGGGGTGATGATGTAACTGTAGAGCAACGCGCGTCCATTGGTCGAAAGCCCCTCGAAATCTACAAGATCAATGATCAGTTGCAACTCCTCGCGGTCGAGGCTGCCATCGCTATTGGCCAGGGCGTAGAGTACCCCGGCATAGGCGACACGCTGCTGCTCAGGCAGCGCCGCGATCTGCACCACCTCACTGGGCAGCACATCACCCACCGCCTGCTGCACCTGCTCAAAAACCTCATTGAAACCCTGCTCGGCCTGCGTCGCCACCTCTTGCGCAAGGCGCTCGGCATCTTTGCGGGCGGCATCCAGCTTGCGCTGAGCTTTATCAAGCGTCTTGCCCAGATCGTCCCAAAAGTCGTTCATGTGGTTACTCCGTAGGTTACGGTTGTAGTTGATATGGGGGAACCAGGTTCCCCCATACCCCCTTAGGGCGCGTTGCGGGAACCAAGTTCCCGCGCCCTTGGCGGAGGGAACATTGCGGGAACCAAGT
>RSAS01000312.1 GCA_003934145.1 Candidatus Viridilinea halotolerans
CCAAGGGCTGGTTACGGGGCTAAAGCCCCTACTACGAACCACGCTCGTTGGCTTAAGTTAATGCATATGGGGCATCACCCCCGCAAACCTCCCCCGCCCAGCGGGGGCGCGGGGGCATGGCCCCCGCCTAGCGGGGGCGCGGGGGCATGGCCCCCGCAAACCTCCCCCGCCCAGCGGGGGCGCGGGGGCATCACCCCCGCCTAGCGGGGGCGCGGGGGCATCACCCCCGAAGAATCCCCCGCCCAGCGGGGGCGCGGGGGCATGGCCCCCGAAGAATCCCCCGCCTAGCGGGGGCGCGGGGGCATGGCCCCCGCAGAATCCCCCGCCCAGCGGGGGCGCGGGGGCATAGCCCCCGAAGAATCCCCCGCCCAGCGGGGGCGCGGGGGCATGGCCCCCGTAAACCTCCTCCGCCCAGCGGCGGAGAAGCACAACTCGGTTACAAACCAACTCTACACAACTGGAGAAGACCTTGAGTATCCTGATCAACAAAGATACCCGTCTGCTCGTTCAGGGGATCACCGGCAAAGAGGGCGAGTTCCACACGCGGGCGATGATGGCCTATGGCACCAATGTGGTGGCAGGCGTGGTACCCGGACGCGGCGGCCAACAGGCGATTGATGGCCAGGTGCCGATCTTCAATACCGTCAAAGAAGCGGTTGATGCCACCGGAGCGAATGTTTCGGTGATCTATGTGCCTGCGGCCTTTGCCCCCGATGCCATGCGCGAGGCGGCATCCGCCGGGATTGCGTTGGTCGTCTGTATCACCGAAGGCGTGCCCGCGCTCGACATGGTAGCCACCTACCAGTTCATTCAGGATTGTGGCGTGCGCCTCGTTGGCCCCAACTGCCCCGGCCTCATTACGCCAGGTGCGGCGAAAGTGGGGATCATTCCCGGCAATATTGCTACCCCTGGCCCGGTCGGGGTCGTTAGCAAGTCGGGAACACTCACCTACGAGGCGGTGGACGCGCTGACGCGCATTGGCCTTGGTCAGAGTACGATCATTGGCATCGGTGGCGATCCTATTATCGGCACCAATTTCATTGATGTGTTGGAACTCTTCCAGGCCGATCCGCAGACCGAGGCGATTGTCTTGATTGGCGAGATTGGCGGCGATGCCGAGATCCAAGCGGCCAACTACATCAAGGCGCACGTTACCAAGCCGGTGGTCAGTTTCATCGCCGGGCAGACCGCGCCCGAAGGCAAACGCATGGGCCACGCCGGGGCGATCATCAGCGGCGGCGAAGGGACAGCGCAAGAGAAGATCGCAGCGCTCGAGGCCGTCGGCGTGCGTGTCGCCCGCCAGCCGACCGATATTGCGCAGTTGGTGAAGGAGGCGATGGGCGCCTAGTCGCCCTTTGGGCAGGGTGTGTGAGGGAACCCGGTTCCCCCACACACCCTGCCCAAAGACTACGACAGCGGAATCCGCAACTCCACCGTTGTCCCTTCGCCCTGTTCGCTACGGATGCGCAGATCGGAGCCGATGAGGCGCGCCCGCTCCTTCATGTTGAGCAGGCCAAAGCTGCCGCGCACACTGTAGCCACTCTCGACCGCATTCACATTAAAGCCGCGTCCACGGTCACGTACGCTCGCCACGAAGGTGTCATCCTCGGTGTAGAGGTAGAGCGTGATGATGTCGCTGCGGGCGTGCTTGCGGGCATTGTTGATCGCCTCTTGCAGAATGATAAAGACCGCCGCCTCCTTCTCGGTGGGCAGGTGGGGAATGTTGGGCGGCGCCTCAAGGCGCAGTCGTGTGCCCGATCCGGAGGGATCACGCCAGCGCGCCACATATTGCTGTAGCGTCATGAGCAACCCTTGGGTTTCGAGGCCGAGCGGACGTAACTCGAAGAGAAGCGTGCGGATGTCGTGGGTGGTCTTGTTGACCAATTCAGCGAGCGTATCGAGTTCACCGGGCACCCGTTCGGGCATGGCGCGGAAGAGCTTCTTGATGAACTCAATATTCATTGCAATCGCGGCAATGCCTTGCGTCGGGCCATCGTGTAGGTCACGGGCGATAGCATGGCGCACGTCGGCCTCTTTGGCCAGCAGGCGCTCATGCTCTTGCTTGAGGCTCTGGTAGAGGCGCGCATTCTCGATCGCAATGGCGCCTTGGGCGGCCAGCGTCGTGAGCAGTTGCATATCTTGTTCGGTAAAGGGCCGTCCGTCGGTGGTATTGAGCAACTGCATTGCGCCAATGACGCGATCCTTGAGGCGCATTGGCACACAGAGGATCGAGCGAGTGACGAATTCGGCCTCGCGGCCAATGGCGTCGTACCAGCGACTATCCTGCTCGACATCGTTGACGATCTGGCCGACACCGTGGGTGACCACCCATCCAGCGATGCCACGATCGGCGGGCATACGGTATTGCCGATGCTCGCCGGGGATGTCGAGGGTCAACTCATTAGTTTCGGCATTCAGAATAAAGATCGAGCAGCGCTCTGCCCCCACCACCTTCGGCGCGCGCAGTTTAATATCGGTGAGCAGGCTTGCTAGGTCGAGATTGACCGCGAGCGACTGGCCGATCTCATAGAGCAGATTGAGTTCACGCAGATCACGTTCGGCGCGCCGCAGCATCGCAATCTTATCGGCTTCGCCGCCAATGGCGCGCACCAAGAGGACGAGTAGATCCTCGTCAAAATTCTGGTCGTTTTCGGCGCGGCCTTGGGCTTCGGGAGCTTCAATCACCAGATGCAACAATCCGACACCCTGGCCGCCACTCTGCAGCGGCAACTCAATCAAGGCCCGACCATCATCGAGCGCATAGCTGCCAATGATCGGTTCGCTGCCATTAACACGGCGGGTAAACCCCTGGCGGGCCTGTTCAACCAAGGTTCGCGCTTCATCTTCTAACGGGCCAAACGAGAGGCGCACCATTTCGGCATATGGCGTAACATAGAGTAGCGCCCCCGCCCGCGCGGGCCAGAACGAGACCAAACGCTCAAGCGAGGCACTCAACAGCTCCGAGACACCGTGGTGCCCTCCGGCAATGAGCAATTGGCTTAGCGTCTCCAGTTGGCGCTGATTGATGGCGATGGGGGACATAAAATACCTCAGTCCTGATGACGATTTGTCAAGATACTGTACCCCATTGGATGCGGGTATGTCAATGCTAGATGACAAAACCAGTAGTTTATAATGGGTGAAGCTTTCTTTAAGGGAAGCGGATTTTATTGATTGCCCCGTCGCTTTGTCACCCTGAGCGCAGCG
>RSAS01000870.1 GCA_003934145.1 Candidatus Viridilinea halotolerans
ATCGAGATTCCTGGCGTTGCAATGCGATTCCAGAAGGGGGCGCACACGTTTTCTATCCGCCCTTAAACGCTTGCGGGAGAGGGGGTGAAGGCAGCGAGATTCTTGGTGTTGCAATGCGGTTCTTGCGGAGTTTGGCATTACAATACGCTCCACGCTTTACGCTCCACGCTCCACGCTCCACGCTTTACGCTTCACGCTCCACGCTTCACGCTTCACGCTTCACGCTTCACTGCCGCCTCCACGTTAGCAAAAAGATCGGATTCTGCGCCTCAAGGCGCAACATGCCGACAATCGGCACGCCTAAGCTGATCTGCATCTGTACGATGCGCGCATTTGGCAGGCGCCTGCGGGCCACCATGAGGTGTTCGAGGCTGACGAGGGCAATGACGAGGCGGCCATGGGGGCGTAGCCGCTGGCAGGCTAGGTCAATGATCGGCTCGATCTGGCCGCCGCTGCCGCCGACGAAGATGGCGTGGGGATCGGGCAGATCGGCGCAGGCTTGTGGGGCGCTGCCGGCGATCAGCGCGATATTCTGTACCATAAAGCGATCAATGTTGGTACGAATATGGCCACATAGTTCAGCGCGGCGCTCGATGGCATAGACGTGAGCCTTGGGCTGCCAACGTGCCGCCTCGATGCCCACCGCGCCACTCCCCGCCCCGACATCCCACATGATTTCGCCTGGCCCTAGCGCCAATTCCATCAGACTCAAGAGACGCACGTCGCGCTTGGTGATCAGGCCGCCCGTGGTGCTAAAGGCGGCATCGGGCAGGCCGGGGGGCTGCGGAGTAGCGAGGATGTGAGGAGGTGAGGAGGGGAGCATGCGCGCTGGTGCCAAGCGATTGGGGTGAATGTGGGTGAGCATTGAGGGATGGCGTACCACCGACAAGGGGCGCCCAAGGACAAGCAGACGCCGCCGTTTGCCGCTCTGCCGCTTTGCCGTTTTACCGCTCTGCCGCTTTAGCGTTCCAACGCTCTGTCGCTTTACCGTTTCCCCCTCATTCCAGACCACCAGCACATTGAGTGCCGCAAAGCCCTGCGTTGCCGCCTCGCCCAAGGTGGAACGCACGATGCGCTCTTGCGGCTCGGCCAAGCACTCGCAGATGGCGCAGGGCGTTGTGGCGGGCAGACCAGCGGCCAGCAGCGCCGCCGCAATCACCGCAGGCGTCTGTTGTGTATCGGTGAGAATGGCCGCTTTGTGGGCATGATAGACGCCGCGCACCACATCGGCCAGTGGGCGGGCGTGGGCGCTGAGCAGCGCCGCATCGTGCCACGGCTCGCCCAGGGCGGCAAAGGCGAGTTGGTAGGAACTGGGGGCCGGAATGATCGTCAACTCCTCGGCGGCGAACCAGCGTCGCAAGGTGCTCCCAATCCCGTAGCAGAGCGGATCGCCCGAGGCCAGCACGACGACGCGCCGCCCTGCATCCATGGCTTGGCGCAGCCGTTCCGCCACCTCCAGTAACCCCTGGCGCATGCTCAACCGCTCGCCCGGCGCATCGGGAAAGGCCGCCAACTGGCGCTCGCCGCCCACCAGCAGATCGGCCTGCTGTACATAGGTTAAAGCGGCCAGCGTCAAATGTTCGCGGGCGCTACCGGCCATGCCGATGACGAAGAGTTTGTGTGGGGACATGAGGTTTCTACAGCCTTTGACACAGATTCCTGATGGTGATGGGCCGGTTGGCCCTCACCCCCCTACCCCCTCTCCCGCTTGCGGGAGAGGGGGTAGGGGGGTGAGGGTCTTGGTGTTGCAATGCAGTTCTTGCAGGATGGCGCACATCTTTTCTATCCGCCCTTAAACGCAAGCGGGAGAGGGGGGGATGCAGCAAGATTCTTGGCGTTGCAGTGAACTTCTTGCGTGACACCAAGAATCTCGCTCTCTTCCCCCCTCTCCCACAACGTGGGAGAGGGGGTAGGGGGTGAGGGCCATCCATCGTACCCCAAGAGCCTATCCATCTACCCGTGCCCCTGCCGCACCACCAATACCCCCCCAGCAAAATCAACTAGCACCACCTCCAGGGCCAACTGCCCACCCAGGCGCTGCACAAAACGTTGGCTCTGTGTCAGCGCCAGGTCGGTCAGACGCTCAATCGGGGCCATGTCACGGTGAGTTTGACATAACTCCAAGACATGGCGCGCCGTATTGGCGTTCGCCACCGCCGCCACCAACTCAGGGCTCGCCCCCGCCTCCGTGCAGACCTGCGCGAGAAAGGCGAAGTCTACTGGATTGCCGGCGACATGGGTCACCATGCGCCCCTGCGCCGTCTTGACAATCCGGCTGATCATGGCGACGAGGCTGGCCTTGCCTACGCCCTGCTGCACGCAGGCACGCAGCGCCACGCCGGTGAAGATGCTGATCTCGACAAAGGCCAACTCTGGCAGTTGCGGGTAGATCTGCTGGGCGTACTGCTCCGAACGCGCCCCGGTTGCCAAAACCAAATGGGCGGGACTGTGGTACGCCCCCAGTTGCACCGCCTGCTCGACACTCGCCCGCCACGCGGCGGTACTGTAGGGGTAGACCTTGCCGGAGGTGCCGAGGATGCTAATGCCCCCCACGATGCCCAGGCGCGGATTGAGCGTCCGTTGGGCGAGGCGCTCGCCCTCAGGCACACTAATCTCCACCAGCAGCCCGTGGTGCGCCAAGTAGTCCGCTGCATCAGGCATAAGCGACTCAAGCGCCGCCAGCACATTCGCATGAATCTGCTGACGCGGCACCGGATTGATCGCCGCCTCGCCGACGGGCAAACCCAAGCCAGGGAGCGTCACGCGGCCCACCCCCTGGCCCCCCTCCAGCCAAATCCCCGGCTGCTGCGTATGGCGCACCGTAGCGCAGATCAGCGCCCCGTGGGTCACATCGGGGTCATCGCCGCCATCCTTCTGCATGCAACAAGTGGCGCACTGCGCGTCAAGGTAGGTCTCAACAGGCACCATCTGGGTCGTCTCACCCGACGGCAGGCTCACCGTCACCGCCGCGGGCCATGTGCCACTGAGCAGCGCCAGCGTCGCCGCACGAGCGGCAGCCGCCGCATTAGTACCCGTCGTAAAACCGGTACGCATCCCGCGCCGGTCACGCGGGGGAGGAGGGGAGTCCATAGGTTGCCTTTGAGGGAGGAAGGAGGAAGGAGGAGGAAGGAGGGAGGAAGGAGGAGGGAGGAAGGAGGAGGGAGGAAGGAGGAAGGAGGAAGGAGGAAGGAGGAAGGAGGAAGGAG
>RSAS01000638.1 GCA_003934145.1 Candidatus Viridilinea halotolerans
GGTAGCGCAGGACGGTACTCTTGCCCGACCCTGGCTCGCCCAACAGCACCAACCAACGCTGCAACGCAAGCGCCTCTATCGCCAGTTCGGGGCGCTGGAGTTCTAGGGTGATTGGCGTGGCATCGTCCAACTGATCAAGGCCGAAACGGGGCGTAGCCGCATCAAACAACGCCTCCTCAACTGGCCCATAGGTTGCGGCTTTGCGGCTTTGCGCGAGATTCACCGCGATTACCCGCTCTGGGCGCACATCACCTGGCCCGCGCTTGATCTTCTCCAATCGCTCCAGGAAGCGGCGCACCCTACCCGCCGTGGTCGTTGTCCGCAGGCGCACCACCGGCGGGCCGTTGGTTGTGAGGCTGGTATAGACTGCCTGCAAGCGCAACTCAGGCACTGCGCTCTGATCAACATCCCGTTGCCCCTTGTCCACCATACGCTGGAGGCGCAAATGATTGCACTCCGCCGCGAAGTAGGCCAAATAGTTACTCAGCAGCGTCGCCGCGTTCACCGGCGGCTGATCCCCGTAGTAGCAGTAGATCGTCTGCTGCGTCGCCACAAAGGCATCACGTGCCGCTTGAACCGAGTCAACATGCTGCTCAAGCTTATCCCTGCCGACATCATCACCAATGTGCGTTGGCCCGTGGAGGGTATTGTTGGCCCCGAGGCTCGTCCCGCCGCTTTGGCCAGATTGATTCACCGGCGCGGTGGGTGGCGGCGGCGTTTCCCCGGCATCCAACGTGGCGAGTTGGGCTTGTAACTCGGCAATGTCAGCTTCAATTCGTATACGGGTACGAGGATGTGAGGCAACCGCAAGCTCTTCTTGCAATTCAGCAATCTCGGCGATGAGCGCAGCGCGTTGGGAAGAGGGTGGGTGGTCGCTGGCGGGCATGATGGCTTGCTCCTTTGAAATATGGACACGCACGACCACAGCCGCTCTGCCCAGTCAGTCCGTATGCAAGAATGGACAGAACATTTACTCCTGAAGCTACAGCAAGGTAGATATTCTACAGTAAAATCGTCAATGTCTAAATAATACCACATGCAAACATCTTCACGCTTCCATGTACGCGAAGATCGGACATGGTGACGGCCTTCACGGCCTTTGCGCTAAAACGTAAGCGCATACGGCATTGCACCATCCACCGCATCTTGATAGGAGAATTCATCAGGTGATCGTAGGAGCGTCGCAGCGGCCCCCAAGGGAACCATGCCCGCACCGCGAACCACAGGCCGCTGCTACGCCCTCCTAATGGAACCATGCCCGCCACGCATGGCAATGGATTGGCGATCTCCGCCGGGAAAGGGCGTAGCAGCGGCCCTTACGCTCCTTGCTTCTTTGTGATTACGGAGGAGGGACGCTGCTACGCCCCTACATTCCCTTACGATGGGATACCATGCGTTTTCCATGAATGTGTGGCAAGCAATACAACATCAAGAATCTCGACGCCTTCCCCCCTCTCCCACAACGTGGGAGAGGGGGCAGGGGGTGAGGGCCATCCATCGCACCCCAAGAACCTAATTCGTCGCTTCGGGAGTGAATGGTTTGTCCCGTATGTCGGGATGCATGCGCACCCCCCATCTCCTGTTTCGCACTTCGTTTTTTCGGCTATACTAGAGGTGACCTCGCTTCACAACTTTTCCTGCCCGTGCGCAAGGGCATAGAGCGCGTTCCCCGGAGCCTGATTTTTCTCAGGCGACTCCGGTGAGCGCGCTTTTTTTTGTGGTTTTTTTCATGAACGCTCGTTCTTCCCTGCTTGCCATCGCTTTCGCGTTCCTGCTCATCCTCGGACTGAGCGGGTGTGGCGGCGTGCCGTTGCGTCTGAGCTATGGGCAGCGTATGGCGACGGCGGAGGCGCAGGGGTGCTGGGAAGAGGGGCCCAGGGCCGATCAACCGCTGCGCCTCAGGTGACGCCGCCGACCGTGTCTGGCCCATCGAGAGCAACGTATCATTCCAGGTCGGCAAACGGCTGACCGCGGCTGACCGTGGATGACCGTATACTACGCTACGCATCAGATCGAAGTCCTGCACATTCCTTCTGTCCTAAAGCGAAAGGAAGCCGATGAATGCCAAATCGCTCGCAGTCTATCAGAAATACTATGGCGATCCACGACACGATCGCAGCAGCCTCTTCCGCGTACTCGCTGCACACACCGCAATTGCCACGGTGCTCTACCCGGGAAGCTTTGTGCATATTGTCCCATCGTTTTTCTTTCCAACCACGGTGTACGTGGATACGGATAAGCAAGCCCGGCGCTTTTTCGCGGATCCCGACCTCATCGCCTTTCTCCGCATCCACAAGGAATATGCGCACGATCCAGCGGTGCGCTTCCACGCAGTCTCTTACATGGATCCGCTCCCAGAGCCTGATCAAGGGGTGGGCGTGCTGATTTCGCAGTTTGCAGGGTTCGTGTCACAGCACTGTCGGCGCTATCTGCGCATCGGTGGTCTCCTGGTGGCGAATGACAGTCACGGCGATGCGAGTATGGCGGCCCGTGATCCGTCCTACTCCCTGCTCGGTGTATTCACTGAGCAAGATGATGCCTATCGCTTGGAGACGAGGCACCTCGAACGCTATTTCATCCCACGTCGCGGGAGGCCAGTCACGAGAGACGATCTTGCGCACACGCAGCGCGGCATTGACTATACGTATTCCGCCAGCGCATACCTCTTCCAGCGCGTTGCATAGCAAGAGATACCGCGATGGCGACAAGACGTCGCTCGTTTTCAACGGGACAACGTTCAGCATGGGGGGCGAAACTCGGCGAGCATCCCTGACGGGCGCGTCCCGCTGGTGAGTGGTGCTGCCGCTGTGGGCCATGTCGCCATCGCCCAGCCGCGCAACCTGCCCGTGGTCTGGATGGCATGGGTAGAGAACGCGCACGAGGTCATGATCCGCACCCTCGATGTGCGCCGTATCGTGCCGACGTCAGCCTATCCCACGCCCACGCCGACGAGAACCCCCGGAGGTGCGCCATGCCGCACACCCCTGCGCTCAATCGCGGTAGTGGATTGCCATGCCCTGACGAGATATACATGGTATCGGATATTCACTAGCAGTATCAGATGTTGATCACACTCAGCGCAAATGATATGGGGGTGACCAAAAGGTATAGGAAGGGAGGATGCGAAGAAACCAGGTTCCCTCGCATCCTCCTATGTGCTAGACTACCCTTGAGCAGATCACCCCCCGGAAATAGGCTTTTTGAG
>RSAS01000844.1:0-112 GCA_003934145.1 Candidatus Viridilinea halotolerans
CCCGGTATCTGTGGGAAGGGGAGGTTTTTGGGGGCCAAGCCCCCAAGCCCCCGCCGCGCTGGGGCGTTGCCCCGGTATCTGTGGGAAGGGGAGGTTTTTGGGGGCCAAGCCC
>RSAS01000844.1:212-3189 GCA_003934145.1 Candidatus Viridilinea halotolerans
CCAAGCCCCCGCCCGCCCGAAGGTGGTTTTTGGGGGCCAAGCCCCCAAGCCCCCGCCGGTTCAAGGGCGGACAGAACATTCGCTCCGCAAGCCGCAGATAGATGATGGGGATGCCATGGATGGCCCTCACCCCCTGCCCCCTCTCCCACGTTGTGGGAGAGGGGGGAAAACATTGAGATTCTTGGCGTTGCAATGCGGTTCCAGCAGGGGACGCACAAGTTTTCTGTCCGCCCATGAACCCCCGCCGGAGGGGGCTTCGCCCCCCAGCCCCTGGGGAAGGGGGTTTTTCTTGGGGGCCAAGCCCCCAAGCCCCCGCCGCGCTGGGGTGTTAGTTGATGGCCGGTGCGGTCGCGCCGTTGCCCGTCTCGACATACTGATCGGCGTTGTGGCCGCGTGCGCCACGCACCATGGCGATCCGTCCGGTGCGCATCATCTCTTTGATGCCATAGTTGCGCACCGCCTCGATGAAGTTTTCGACCTTGCCGGGGGTGCCGCTCATTTCGACGATCATTGTGTTGGCCGCCACATCCACGATTTTGGCATCAAAGACGCCACACATGGCGACGATCTCGTGGCGCACCGCGATGGGCGCATGGAGCTTCAAGAGCACCATCTCGCGGTCAACGGTGGGATCGTCGGTGATGTCGCTCACTTTGATCACTTCGATCAGGCGATAGAGTTGTTTGACCACCTGCTCGACCTGATTGGACTCAACGACGAGGGTGAGGCGGCTGACGCTGGGCTGTTCGCTGTGGCCAACGGCCAAGCTCTCGATGTTATAACCGCGCCGACGGATCAAGCCCACCACGCGGCTGAGCACGCCGGGGCGATCCTGCACGAGGGCGACGATGGTGTGTTTTTTCATGGGTCGCTTCGCTCTTTCATGTGTAGTTTGGGCGGGGGTTGGGGCTGCGCCCCAAATCCCTTAGGACGGAAGAGGGATGCGAGGGAACCTGGTTCCCTCGCGCACCCTTCCCAATGTGGGGGAGGCTGCGCCTCCCCCAAACCCCCACCGGAAGTGGAGACCTAGGCATCCGTGGCTTCGGTAATCATCTCGCCAATCGAAGCATTCTGCGGCACCATCGGGAAGACGTTGACCTCGCGCTCGACACGGAAATCAATCAGGACGGGGCCGTTGGTGGCTTGGGCCTCTTCAATCGCGGCCTGCACTTGGTTGGCGTGTTCCACCGTCATGCCCTTCCAGTAGTGGGCTTCGGCGAGCTTGGCGAAATTGGGGCCGCTTAGTGGCGTGCCGCTGTAGCGCTTGTTCTCGAAGAGCTCCTGCCACTGGCGCACCATGCCCAGGTAGCCGTTGTTGATCACGGCGACCTTAATGTTCTTAATGCCCTCCTGGATGATGGTCGCCATCTCCTGGTTGGTCATCTGGAAGCCGCCGTCGCCACAGACAACCCAGACGGTCTTGTCGGGGTGGGCAACGGCCACGCCGAGCGAGGCGGGCAGCGAGTAGCCCATGGTGGCGGCACCGCCGGAGGTGATGTGGGTGCGCGGCCCGGCGTTCCAATCGAGCAACTGGGCGGCCCACATCTGGTGTTGGCCCACATCGGTGACGACGATCATGTTGCCGCGATCAGCAATGTGGCGATTGAGCGCCGCATAGACATCGTGGGGCGGCAGGGCCATATTCTGCACGGCAGCGCGGCTGACGTACTGTTGCTTGCCCTGGTGCTTATCCTGCATATCGCGGATGTACTCCATCCAATCGGAGGCGTGGGCGTGCAGTTCGCCCAACTCTTCCTTGGTCGGCAGTTCGTCCAAGAGCGCCTGGAGCGTCATACGCGCATCGCCCACAATCGGCACATCCACATTGACATTCTTGCCAATCTCGGAGGGATCAATGTCCACATGGATAACCTTGGCATTGGGGGCGAAGGTGCTGGCTTTGCCGGTGACACGATCATCAAAGCGGCCACCGATATTAAAGAGCACGTCGCACTCCTGAATAGCGCGGTTGCAGTGCACCCAGCCATGCATGCCGGGCATGCCCAGACTGAGCGGATGCTCTTCGGGGAAGGCGCCAATGCCTTGCAGCGTCGTGATCACCGGCAGGCGCAGCCGCTCGGCGAACTGACGCAGTTCGTTGTGGGCACCAGCCATAATCACGCCTTGGCCTGCGATCAGCACCGGCTTCTTGGCGTGGCGCAGCAACTTCAACGCCTCGCGCAGTTGCTTGCGATTGGGCTGATAATTGGGCTTGTAGCCGGGCAGATCGAGTTTCACATCCCAATTAGGAATACAACTCTTCTGCATCGCATCCTTGGTGATGTCAATCAACACCGGCCCGGGGCGACCCGTGGTGGCGATGTAGATTGCCTCCTTGAATACATAAGCCAAATCATTAGCATCTTTAACCAGATAATTGTGCTTGGTAATGGGCATCGTAATGCCAGTAATATCGGTCTCTTGGAAGGCATCCCTACCCAGCACATGGCTCCCGACCTGGCCACAGATCGCCAGCAGGGGCGTACTATCCATCATCGCATCGGCCACCGGCGTCACCAGATTGGTCACCCCGGGGCCACTCGTGCCAATACAGACGCCAACGCGTCCGGTCGAGCGGGCATAGCCTTCGGCGGCGTGACCGGCGCCCTGCTCATGGCGACACAGAATGTGGCGCAGCCGGTCGCGGTACTCCCACATGGCAAAATAGAAGGGCATAATCGCCCCCCCCGGAATACCGAACATCACCTCGACGCCCTCGCGAATAAGCGCTTCGCACATGATTTGGGCGCCGGTCAGCTCCTGAGACATTGAGTCGCTCCTCACTAACTGCTTGTATAGCCTCTATATTCCTGGAAGAACCAAGTTCTTCCATGCCCACTGGGAGGGAGTGTTTGCGAGGGCCGTGCCCCCGCGCCCCGCCGGGTGGGGTGTTTGCGGGGGCCGTGCCCCCGCGCCCCGCCGGAGGGAGTGTTTGCGAGGGCCGTGCCCCCGCGCCCCGCCGGAGGGAGTGTTTGCG